>CAZXXW010000096.1:0-14081 GCA_964644835.1 uncultured Anaerolineales bacterium | reverse complement strand
TTTTTTTTGCCTCGGGCTCGGCTACCTCGATTTCCGGTTTTTCGGCTGCTGGGATGGCTTCTTCCTCGGGGGTGGATTCTGTTGCTGGCACGGAATCAAGCTCCGAGGGCGTATCGTCTCTCCGCATGCCCGGGGTGGGAGCGCCGCAATAGGGGCACAGGTTCCAGGGTAAGTCCATTAATTTGCCGCACTGATGGCAGGTTTTCTTCAGCTTGGTTTGGCAGTTGGGGCAGATCAGCCAGGCTTCTTTGGCCCTGCGCCCACATCCGGGGCAGATGGGTGTATCTTCGATCGAACGCAGCAGGGCTTCTTCCTCCAGGGTGTGCTGGTATTCATCGTCGAGAGTCCGTTGGGGGCGCAGGATCAGGTAGATGACGATGCCGGGCAGAAAGAGCACGGCGACGACCAGCACGGCGAGAATGCGCCCAAGGGGATCGCGCGCCCGGGAGCGCACGTCTCGGTACGTCCAGATGATCAGACTAAGCCACAGCGCCGCCAGAAACGCGCCGCCCCAGGCGGTCAAGATGAGCATGAAATTGCTGAGAGATGAAGGGTCGAAGTTCATAGGTTTACTCCTCTAGGTTGTCGCTTTAATTATAGCTCATTTTCAACGCAGCGACGATCGCGGTGAGGTATTTTCCGTTCTCGGCAGGCTAATTCCGGAATGGTTGCAGTTCCATGCTTGGACTTGCGTTTTCTTTCGGCTTGATGTATAAAATGGCTGGAAATCGATCAAACGTACATCGCAAGGGGTTTTTTATGCAAAAGGAACAGAGGCCTGCCACATACCGGATTACTGATCTGGCTTCTACGGAGCGGCCGCGCGAGCGGCTGGCGAAGTTGGGGCCAAAGGCGCTTTCCAATGCTGAATTGTTGGCCATTCTTCTACGTGTTGGCGTGCCGGGGGAGAACGCAGTGCAAGTTGGCCGTCGCTTATTACAGACTTTTGAAGGTCTTTCGGGATTACACCGTGCCAGTTTCGACGAGCTTAAGGCTCAACATGGCATTGGTATCGCCAAGGCGACTCAGATCAAGGCAGCGATCGAGTTAGGGCGCCGCCTGACGCTTGAATCACCGGAAGAGCGCCCGACGATCAATTCGCCTGCCGATGTGGCCGCGCTGGTTCAATATGAGATGAGCGCCTTGGAACAGGAGCATCTGCGTGTGCTTCTTCTAAACACCCGCAACCAGGTTTTGGAGATTGTCGAGGTTTATCGCGGCTCATTGAATTCGTCTCAGGTGCGGGTTGGAGAGTTGTTTCGCGCCGCCATCCGTCGAAACGCCGCCGCGGTGATTGTCGTGCACAATCATCCCACTGGAGACCCGACTCCCAGCCCCGATGATATTGCCGTCACCCGTGCCATCGTCGAGGCGGGTAAGCTGCTTGATGTGCAAGTGCTCGATCATCTTGTCATCGGTCGCGGGCGTTGGGTTTCACTCAAAGAACGAAAGTTAGGATTTGGTTAATTAAAAACGATCGCCCCAATCAACAATTGGGGCGATCGTTTTGGATTCGTTTTTGAGTTGTTATGCTTCACCAGCGGCTTCGGCCTCTTCGGCCAAGGCTTCGGCTTTTTCGGCGGCGGTTTCTGCTACCTTGGTGCCTTTCTTGCTGAGCTTCTTCTTGCTGGTTTCAAGTGCCTCTTCCAGCTTCGATTTTTGCTCTTCTAGGACAACCTGGCCTTTTTGCTGCAATTCCTTGGTCCGAGTTTGAGCCTGTTTGGACAGTTCTTCAGCCTGTCTGCGGGCTTCCAGAATGGCCTCATCGGCCTTGGCGCGGGCTTCTAAAATGGCCTGATCGGCCTTGGCGCGAGCTTCGGCGGCGCTTTGTTCGGCTTTTTCTTTTAACTCGATACTTTTTTCCTGGATTAGTGTCCGTGTTTCCTCACCGGACTGGGGCGCCAGCAGCAAAGCCACGGCCGAGCCGACCAGCCCACCCAGCACGAACCCTGACAGGAAAGCTCCAAAATCGCTATTCTTGTTTCCCATGATATTCACTCCTTTGTCTGATTATGTTTTTTCTTCGGCTTGACAAACTTGAATAAGTGCTGCATCCCGGCCAAGTACTCGTTGAGTTTGATCACCGGCTTGACCAGATTATCGCTGAGGAATTGAGTCGTGCCTCGGAGCGTGCTAACCGTCTCATTGGTTGAGTCGATGATCGGTTTGATCTCGTTTTGCAACAGATTAATCAACTGTGCAATCTGGACGATCAGGATGATCAAAGCAAGTCCGATCAAAATGGACTCCAAGGCCATAAAGATAATGAAGACGTCTCGGATTTTGCCTGTCGTTTCGGCCGGTCGGGTCAGCAGGAAAATGACACCAGCGATGATCAGGGCCAAAAGGATCACACCGCCAACGATCAGCCCGATCGTCTTAAGGCGTTCTTCTCGCAACGCTTCGGGAGAGGGTGTTTCTTTGACTGTAGGTTCGGGGAAATTCGCTCTATTTTCCATGGTTGTAATTATTATAGCATAATCATTTGGTTGATGGAGATAATTTTACCAGATATTAAGAAATTTCAAATCATTTGGGCGAAGTAGGTTGGGAGATAGATTCATTTTCATCATTATGTTTGTGTAATTGCTGTTGTTCACTTGCTTTCAACAGCGTATAATTTCTTTTAGGGGTGGGAGGCTTGTCCTCTAATTGAGGTTGATACCACACTTATCCTCAGGAGGCTCAACATGAAACTGATCAGGCGTCATAAATCTCATCTTGCTTTTCCGGTTTTATTTTTTCTTGTCCTCATGATTGCATTGTCCGTTCCCCTTTTCGTCTCCGTTCGCGCTCAAACCGACAGCCCCACGCCGCCAGCCGAGCCGGTCAAGTTGATTTTCATCCACCATTCTTGTGGCGAAAATTGGCTCAGTGATGGGAATGGTGATCTTGGCCGCACCCTTGGTGAGAACAACTACTTCGTCAGCGACACCAATTACGGCTGGGGCCCGGATTCGATCGGCGATGCCACCGACTATCACAACTGGATTGATTGGTTCCTGGGCCCCGAGAGCCCCCGTTACCTGGATGCGCTCTACAACGAGAGCGGGCAGCTTTCTTCCTATACGCGCCCCATTGGAGATCCCGGCGGTGAAAACAGGATCATCATGTTCAAGTCTTGCTTTCCCAACTCAGCGCTGACCGGTTCACCGGACGATCCCCCCGCAGATGGCGAGTGGTTCACCGTTGGCCACGCCAAATACGTTTACAACCAACTGCTCGAATATTTCGTCACCCGCCCGGAAAAGCTCTTCGTCGTGATCACACCGCCGCCGTTGCTCGACCCCTCCACAGCCGAAAATGCGCGCGCTTTCAGCCGCTGGCTCGTCGAAGATTGGCTGGATGAGAATGATTATCCCCTCAACAATGTCGCCGTGTGGGATTTTCACAATGTGCTTACTCATCCCGACAACCACCACCGCTGGCAAAACGGCGCTGTCGAGTACACTATCTCCAACGGGGACGGCATGCTCTATTACGATTCCAGCGGGGATGAGCATCCCAACCAGGAGGGGAATCAGAAATCGACGGCGGAATTTGTACCCATGTTGAATGTATTTTACAATCGCTGGCTCGCCGAAGCGCCACAACCTCCTCCGCCCCAACAGGATGAGCAGACTCAACCGGAAGAGGGGGAAGCCGCCCCCGAAGCGGAGACAAGCGAACCCCTGGCCGACCCGCACTCTGTCTTCGTCGGCAGCAACCTGATTGATGATTTCGAAGCCGATCCGCCCCCAGGCACCAACGGCTGGGAATCGTTTTGGGATCAAGCTGATTCCGGTACGACACTCTCCTGTGGTGTGGATAGCAGCGTAGCACAGAGCGGGACCTCCTCCCTGCGGATTGATTTCCACGTCGAGCCGGAGAGCTGGGCTTCCTGTACCCTTTTCTACGACCAGGCTCCCGGTCTCGGTGGCACGCAGGGCGTCAGCTTCGATTACCGCGCCAGCGACGCGGCCTTGCTCTTCAACGTCGATGCCCACGGGGGCAACCTCGAAGCCCGCTCGACCTACCACTACATCGTGGAAACCGTGCCCGAAAGTGTCGATGGCTGGGTTCACATGGAATTGACCTGGGATCAGATCGTGCGCGTCGATTGGGAGGAAAACCCCGGCTCGCCCGTTGACCCGGTTGAGATCAACGGCTTTGCCTTTGGCTTCAACACCTATCCCGATACTTCCAACTCCGGAACGATATGGATTGATAATTTCGCCCTGTTGGGTGCGGAAGACGAACCAACTTCTCCGGAAGAAGCCGAAGCTGCTCCCCAAGCCGAAGAGCAGGAGTCCGCCGCCGCGGCCGAATCAGAATCTCAGCCCAAAAGCGAGGAGCCAGCCTCCGATGGCCCCAGCCTCTGCCCTGGCTCGATGGCGCTGATCGGCATCGCCTTTGCCGGGGTGGCCTCTGTGAGCAAACGTAGGCAGGATAGGATTTCCTGATCGCCCCTCACCTTGGCCCTCTCCCCACCGGGGAGAGAGAATAGCGCTTCTAAAGTTTGGTGGTGATGTTTTCGCAAACGGCCAAGATTTCCTCAGCGACATTCTTTAGGCGCTTGTTTACTTTCTTGTTCTCCTCTCCCTGCCAGGGAGCACCCCTTTGGGTATACAACGCGATAGGGGTGAGGGTGTTTAACACGTCACATGAAACAACCCTATCATCGCCCCCTCTGTTTTATTCCAGGTTTCGATCGCGTCCCCGGTGCCCGTGATCGCAACCACAACCCCTTTCTCCTCGAAGAACGCTTCCGCTTGCTCCGAGAGGCGGACACGGTTGAACTGCCCTCCGCCGATCAACACTTTTTCAGCCCCCGCTTGATAAACGTGCTCTGCCTCATCCAAGGAAATCTTGTGGGATGTGCCATAGATTTTCTTGGAAAGTTTCTTCTTGCGTTTCGCGACCGACCCATCCAGGCGGATGACGACATCGTGATTGTAGCGCTGCCCCTCGATGGTGATCTGGCCAAATGATGTGGAATCAATTTCGGGAGTCATGGGAAGTTCTCCTTATCTACGCAAATATAGAAATCTGTGTCCATCCAATTCATCCGTGGCTAATTGATTGCGTTATTCGAAACACGCCACTGTAAATCATTCCTCGCTCAAAAAATACCCAAACCACGACCGGAGCACGGCAGCGGCGGGTTTGCCCCGCACCGATGTAGATTTATCGTGCAAGATAGCGGGAGGGTAATAACCGCGAGAGACTACCCCATCGATCCAGTCGACCTGGTTGACGGCGGCAAGTACGGCGTCATAGGCTTTGCCCTGCTCGACGAAATCGAGCTCCAGGAGCGGTAAGTCCGGGGCAGGATAATCCAATGATTCCGGGGATTGGCACGCCGCCAGCGGATCGGGCAGGCAGCCCGTCGAAGCGCCCTCGACGGAAGGGTAGGCCAAGCTTAGCACGATCGATTTGTCCCCCAAGGCGGGCTTCCACAAGGTGTGCAACGCGAAAACGTCGTCCTCGATGATCCGCAGGGCTTCTTGTTGCAGCTTTTCCGATGGGGCTTGATGGTCCTCGCTGAGCGGCGCGGACCACAAGATGTAAATCTGGTCGACGCTGTTCAAGAACTCGGGCGGATCGGTGATCGCTTTAGAGTAGGGCAGCGCCCAGGCGATCTTGCCGCCGAAGTGCTGGCGGGCTTCGTTGATGATGTCGCGGTAGCGCTGGTTGGTGTCTTGCGGCGTGTTGCCCGCGGTCCCGTCGGAGAGAGTCCCGCCGGGCAGAGCAGGGGTCATCCAATCGCCTCCCAGGATCAGCGTTTCGGCGCCGCCGCGCTCGGCCAGGTCAGCGTGGTGGAGGACGAACGCGCGGTATTGATCGAACCAGGAAATCCAGAAGGAGAAATCACGTGGCACTTGTCCCCACCAGGCCTCCACCGCGGTGGGAAACCGAGGCACGGGGCGCAGGGCTACGTTCAAACCCTCGTCTTGGGCCTGTTCGATCATTGTGATCATTTCCGGCCAAAGTGGGTCTTGGCCGCTGACCAGTTCGAGCACGGGCGGGTTGGAGCGGGTGTAACTCCAGCTCGGCGTGAGGACAACCCAATTGGCGTTTTTTGCGCCCATATCCTCAAAGGCAACCGGGAAGCGCGGAATCCAGGAGGGATGGTAGCGTGGCTGGGTCTCGAAACCAGCGACGAAACCCTCGCCCCGAGGCGGAATCTTGACATCGGTGACATCGACCTGGGGCAGTTCCGGCTCCAGCCAGATCCAGTCTTCGATCGTGTCGGGCAGCCCTAGCGGGTCAGGACTGGTTTCGATGATCTGGCCCGACGAGAACACGCCCGGCGTGCGGGCGTCGTCGGTGTAGCCGCACTGGTCGGCGCGGCAATAGCGGTAGCCCAGCTCGTCGATTAGATCCAGCGGGCTGTAGAGAATGTAGGCCCAGCGCTGTCCCTCGAGATGCCACATTTGCAGCGGTTCGGTCCACCCGTAGGGGTGAAATTGGATCGAGATGTTCTCTTGGGGCGGGGTGTTTTCGGGGACGATTACATCGAACGTAATTGATGAGCTTCCGTTGGCATGCCAGGTTTCAACGCTTTCCTCGAATGTGGTGGGCTGTTCCGGGACGATGAATTGCCTCACTTGGAAAGCGCCACTGCGAGTGCGTTCGCTGTTCCAGAACCCATCTCCGAGGGTATATTTATAGCGAATGTCCGCTCCCACCGGCAGTGACAGGATCAGACCATATCTGCCACCGGGCAAAGGCGATAATGTCGGCATGCGCGCCGATAACGAGTTGATCCCACCGGAGAGATCGGCGAAGGTGTTGCCCAGTTGGAGCAAGTTTCCGGCCAGGCGCAGCGGCACGGTTGGGGGTGTGTCCTCGGGCACATCGACCAGGAAGGTAATATCAACCTTTTCAGTTTGGGCAACTTGAACATCAGCGCGGGTGTTGGATTGCGCTGTGACCAGCGCACCTTGCTGGAAAGTCTCGTAAGCGCCGTCCATCGCGTAGGCGACCAGGTTGTGGGTGCCGGGCAAAAGGCCCTCGATGAGAAAATGCCCCTGGCTGTCCGTCAGGGTTTGGGTACCTCCCGCGGCGACAAGCAGACCCGGCACAGGGTGGCCGCTTTCCTGATCGGTGATCTTGCCGGAGAGACGTCCCGTCGTACCGTTGAAGGGCGTGTCGTTCCAACGTGCGACGACATCATGAACGTCGCCGGGATTTGTGACGTGATACATCCGATAGCGCACAGGACGGCCATCGGAAACATGTTCTTCGGCCAAGACCTGGCCCTGACGAGAATAGCGGTATTTGATCACCGCACCAACCGGCAAGGGCAATCCTAGAACGTAGCGGTGCTCATCGATCTGATCCATGGTGTGTTTCTCGGTGTTCAGGGCCAGTCCGGTGACTTCGTCAAGGACGCGCAGGAGCACGGGCTCGCCGGGCGGCGTGTCCTCCGGAACCTGGACGTAGAAGGTGACCACGGCTAATTCTTTTGTTTTGGACGCGGGCGTGCCGGTAGGTGTTGTCGCGGCGTGCGGGGTGGGCTTGGGCAGGTTCAGTTCGCAGCCTGCGGCGGTTACCAATATCAAGAGCGCCAGCAAAATTGGGATTAAGTGTTTCCAGGGGGTAGGTCTCTGAGATATTTTCATCTGTGCGCCCCTTCTTGGAGTAATTGAATCAAGATGTCTACGTTGGGGATGTCGCTCGTTTTTACCCTGACCGGTTGACGATTGCTTGATTCTACCATCAGATGGCCGGCCTGAACGTTGATGTGGACGACCTGATCCCAGGGGATAGACACGTCTCGGAGTTGAATCTCATCTTGATAGAGCGCTACAGGCCCAAATTGAAGTGGGTCCCCCTGTTGAAACCTGGTCCGAAGTTGGGGCAGCAGCAGGGGGTAAATCTTGGCCTTGACGCGGGTGGCAAGCTCAGCCAGCTCCCGGATGTGGTTGTCCACCCGTACGGGCTTCTCCCCGGAGATGTGCAGACTGAGACATTCATCGGTGCCGAGTGTCAAGCCGAGAAACTTCTTCTTTACGCAGCGGTGGGACAGCGCCTCGATTTGATTCCACGACAGCGTGTGTTTTTTGCCCCCGGTCCATTGGATGTGCAGCCCGCGTTGATGGAGCGTCACCACCCGGTGGGCGCGGCGAATCCGTCGCAGGGCCAACCAGAGCAACGGGATCAGCGCCGCGGCGGCAAGGGCAAACCACGGCCAACTCCAGGTTCTCGCCGCGATCGGTCCATGACGGAGACAGCCGTAGCGGTAGCGATACATGCCATAAGCTAACGGGGTCACGGCGAACAGAATCGCCGGTGTGAAGGTGGTGAAGAGATCCCGCCAGCGGAGCGGTCGATCATAATAAATGTGAATGACAGGGCCAAGATTTTCGTCCACGGTGTTAGGTTGGAGATCAGGTTTGAATTCGGAGAGATCAGCTATGATTATACTCAGATCATGGTTTGGTAACAAATATGGATTTTGGCCGGGAAAATTGTTTCTCGAAGAGCAGATTTCTCGATATAATTGGATTATCTTCTTCTTGCATCTGCTTTTCGTTTCTTTTCTGCCTTGACCAGACTTTCCAGGAGAAAGCATGAGCCGAGTGCGTTCATTCGTGAACATCGAAAAAAGAAACTTGAGCCTCCTTCTCTTTGTTATTGTCGTGACCCTGGGTCTTCTCGCTGCAAGCCGCTATAACTATTTGCTTTTTCATGTCTTGGCGGAAGGCTTCAGTATCATTATTGCCGGAGCGATGTTCGTCTTGGTTTGGAATACGTGGAGTTTGACCGAGCACGGCTATCTGAAGTTTCTCGGGATTGCCTTTCTCTCGGTTGGCAGCCTCGATCTCGTCCATACCATGGCCTACAAGGGGATGAATATTTTTTCGAGTTATGAATCCAATCTGCCCACCCAACTCTGGATCGCCGCTCGTTATGTCCAAGCTGTTTCCTTGCTCATCGCGCCAACCTTTCGCCATCGCAAGCTTCGCAAAAGAGATCGCTATCTGATCGCCGGTATGTTTGCTCTCATCACGACGGCTTTGCTGGTGTTGATCTTTGCGCGCCTCTTTCCCGATTGTTATCTTGAAGGCCAGGGGTTGACGCCCTTCAAGATCTTCAGCGAATATATCATTTCGATTTTGCTGTTGATCGCCGGCTTGCATCTCTATCATCGTCGAGATGATTTTACGACGGATATCTTTCTTTGGTTGGTCGCCGCGATCGTCTTCACGATTCTCTCCGAGTTAGCCTTCACTTTTTACATCAGCGTTTATGGCTTTTCTAATCTGATCGGCCATATCTTCAAGATTTGTGCGTTCTACTGCCTCTACCATGCCATCATCGAGACGGGGCTGCGCAAGCCATATGCTTTGCTATTTAGCGATCTGGAACAACGGAATGCCCAACTGGCAAGGGAAGTTACCGAGCGTAAACGGACGGAACAGGAATTGAAGCAATACCAGGATCATCTTGAAGAATTGGTCCAGCAGCGCACCGAGGCGTTAACCGAAGCTCAGCAACGCTTGGCCGAACAGGAAAGGCTGGCAGCGCTGGGTGAATTTGCTGGCGGCATTGCCCATGATCTGCGGCAGCCTTTGAGTGTAATCACGAATGTGGGCTATTTGCTCAAGCTCTATTTGTCTGATCCTGATGACAAAGTTGTCGAATACATGGATATGCTCAAGGAGGAAGCAGATTACGCCAATCGGATCATCCACGACCTGCTGGAATTTGCACGTACAGGCCAGGTTCGGGCGGAATCGGTCGCCATTCCAAATTTAGTCTCTGCTGTGATTGACAAGCATCCCCCGCCGGAACATATCACCACCGAAATTCACTATCCTGATGATCTCCCTGCTGCCCATGTCGATCCAGGCCATATCCGCCAGGTGCTTACGAATTTAGTGGAGAACGCTTATCATGCCATGCCGGAGGGAGGCTCGTTGACCATTTCTATGGGTGTCGATCAAGCTGACATCGCGATCGCCATCACGGATACGGGCATAGGCATCTCCTCTGATAAGATCAAGAAGATCTTCGAGCCGCTTTTTACCACCAAGAAGAAAGGCGTCGGCCTGGGGTTGGCGATCGGCAAGAAGTTGGTCGAGGCCAACGGTGGCCGCTTGGAGGTCAAGAGCAAGCCTAAAAAAGGAACCACCTTTACCCTGCGCTTGCCCATCCGTAAGGATAACCATGAACAAGCAAACTGACATTCTCGTCGTTGATGATAATCCTGCCATGGCTGAGACGCTGGCCGACATCTTGCATGCCAAAGGCTATCAAATTCATACTGCTTTTTCCGGCGAGGAGGCCTTGCGGATTTTGGAGCGCGAGAGGATCGACATCATGCTCACGGACGTGAGGATGCCGGACATGAATGGCGTCGAACTTTATCGCCGCAGCCGGGATGCCCAACCGTCCATGCGCACGTTTTTGATGACGGCCTATAGCGCCGATGATGTTATCCAACAGGGATTGAATGAGGGGATTAAAACCGTGTTGACCAAACCGTTGGATATGAATTTATTGTTGACGCTCATTGATGCTGCCGTTAGCGCTGAAAGATATCAAACCTGACAGAGAGAAAGAACGATGATGAAGGATGATAGACCTGATGCCCTCAACAAAGATTCGCCGCTGATAACCCGGCTTGGAAGACGCATCGGAGGGTTGTTTTGCCGCATCTCCTTGCGTGTGATGGCGTTGGCACTTGGCTTTGGTTTGCTTATCTGGATTGGGGAATCTTTGTTTGATTTCTTCGTTTTTTCCAGAGGAGAGGCCACTTTTTGGGATGTGCTCATCTTGCAACCCCCGAGACATGATCTTTATACTCGCTTGTTTATCCTGATGAGTTTTGTGTCTTTTGGCTTGGTTGTGTCCTTCCACATTGATAAGCGCAAGGAGGTGGAGAAAGCCTTGCGAGAAAGTGAGTCTAAGTACCGCAACTTGGTTGAACAATCTCGCCAGGGGATGGTGATTGCCCAGGACAATCCGATGCGAGTCACGTTTGCAAGCAAGGCCATGGAGTCGATCACGGGCTATTCGCCGGAGAGGTTGACTCAATTTACCCCCGAAGAGATCATCGCTTTGATTCACCCAGATGACCGGGCTACCTTTTTTAGCAATTTTCGGGATCGACTAGCAGGCAAGCAGGTTCCGCCGAACTACGAATGCCATTTTACCCACAAAAACGGTCAAACCCGCTGGGTGGAATTGTTCAGCACCCGCATCGAATACCGGGGAGAGCCGGCAACGCAAACCCTGTTTCTCGATATCACCGAGCAAAAGGAGTCCCAGCAAAAGCTGGCCTTTCAGGCGCTGCTCTTGGATCAGATTCGGGATCAGGTCACCGCGACCGATTTGGATGGTTACATCACCTATGTCAATGAGGCCGAATGCCGCACGTTTGGTAAGTCTAAAGATGAACTCATCGGCCAACATGTCGAGCAATATGGTGATGATCCCGAACGCGGCGCCACACAACAAGAGATCATCGACCAGACGCGCTCCAATGGTCACTGGCGCGGGGAAGTAGTCAACTTTACCCCCGACGGGGATGAAGTTGTTCTCGATGTTCGCACCCAGTTGATCTTCGATCAAATCGGCGAGCCGATCGGCATGGTTGGGATTGCGACAGACATCACCGAGCGCAAAGAGATCGAAAAAGAGCTGGAAACCTATCGCCATCATCTCGAAGATTTGGTTGAGCAGCGCACAAAAGAACTGCGAGACGCTCAAGAAAAGATTTTCCGCCAGGAACGCCTGGCTTTGTTAGGCGAACTGGCCGGCAGCGTCGCTCACGAACTGCGCAATCCCCTCGGCGTGATTACCAACGCGGTGTATTATCTCAATATGGTTGAGGAAGACGCTGCCCCTAAAATACGGGAATATCTTCGCTTGATTGATGATGAGGCTAAAAACGCGGCCGCGATAATCTCTGACCTGCTTGATTTCACCGAGATCAAGACAGCAGAGCGGGCAAAGGTTGACGTTGCTGAACTAATTGACGGCATCTTCGTCAAAAACCCTCCGCCTGATCCCATCGATGTCGAGGTGAATATTCCTGCAAAGGTGGCGCCGCTTTTGGTCGATCGCGGCCAAATCGAGCGGACGCTGACCAATCTGGTCGTCAACGCTTACCAGGCCATGCCTGAGGGAGGGCGTTTGACCGTGACCGCGGCTTTGGCCGGGGATCAAGTCGAGATTTCAATCGCGGATAACGGTGTAGGGATTCCGCCCGGCGATATCGACAAAATCTTCGAGCCGCTCTTCACCACCAAGGCGCGCGGCATCGGCCTGGGGCTGGCGTTCAGCAAGCGGATGGTTGAAGCTAATGATGGTACCATTGATGTTGACAGCACGTTGGGGGAAGGGAGTATGTTTCGAGTCAGGTTGCCCGCCTTGTGAGAATGCGATCGCATGCGCATAGGCAAATGGATGGATTTTGACGAAAGGAAAAGATGATTTCAAAACAAGAAGCTCGCCAGATATTACACGAGAACATTGCCAACAAGAATCTACGCAAGCACCACTATGCCGTCGCCGCGGCGATGCGGGCGTTGGCCGAGGAATTCGGCGGCGACCCCGACCGCTGGGAAATCGTTGGGCTGCTGCACGACGCCGATTACGAGGAGACCAAGGATGATCCCGATCGCCATGCCCGGGTTATCGCCGAAAAACTCCGGGCCCGCGGCGTCGATGAAACTATTGTCCGGGCGATCGAGGCGCACAATTACGAGCACCTCGACGTGATGCCGGAGTCAACCATGGAATGGGCGCTGGTCACCTGTGACGACCTGACCGGCTTGATCGTCGCTGTCGCGTTGGTGCATCACAACAAACTGGCCGACGTCTCGGTCGAATCGGTGATGAAGAAATTCGGCTCCAACTCATTCGCTGCGGGCGCCGACCGGGAGCGGATCAAGCTCTGTGAAGAGAAGCTGGACACCCCCTTGGAAGAATTCATCGGGATTGTCTTGGAGGCGATGAAAGATTCCTCGGACGAGTTGGGATTGTAGCAGGCGTCTGGGGATAACAAAACGCAAAAGGAGAAACCCGGTTTTTCGAAAAACCGGGTTTCTTGCTTATCGGTCTGCGGTCGGGCATTATAATCCGTTGGATAGGAGTCTCCTGACCGTGTGTTTGATTTGCAGGTCTTCGGTAGCGGCTATCCCAACTCCGGGTTGCCGATCGCTTTGGCCCGGATGCGGAAGCTCTCGGCGCCGTCGGCGATCTGTTCAATCTCGACGTGGGCGTCCACGGCTCCGGCAGCCTGGGCTTGCGCCAGGGCTTTTTCTTTGGTGATCTCTTTGGCATAAGTTAGTGCTTGCTTCATCTTCGCGAACCGCGCTCGCTCGTCGCTGGTCTGCACATAATAGCCGATCACAAACTTGCCCCGCGTTTGGGGAAAGACCCAGGCCTCCTTGTAGATCATCACGCTGCCGGCTACAGCGCCAACGGCGTTGGCCACCTGGTAGTGGGGCGGTGTGATCAACTCGGTGTTGAGCATTTCGGCAACGGGCGGGAGAAAGATTTCCGCCGGAGCGCCGATGCCGATGACCGGAATTTTTAAGAAGATTTCTGAGCCCAGATAAGGATGCTCTTGATAGAGACTTTCTTCGAAGAGCCACAAGCCAAGATCGTCGGGATGGACGTAGTCGGGAACGCGCTCCAGGGTTTGGCCGCTGATAAAGGCGATCACCTCGGCGGTGATCCGCTCGGCGATGGTCGTCATCACCTCGTCGAGCAGTTCCTCCACGCTCCAGCCTTTCAGGCGGGCGATCAGGGCTGCGGCGGTTTGGGCGGCTTCTTTGTTCCAGGGGGCGAATTGCCCGGTGACATGCAAGAGATCCGTGGGCGTCAGGGCAGCGCGCCCAATGATCTCTTCTTTGATCAAGCTTTGGCCACCAAACTGAAGCGGGTGGAACAATTCCATTTTTTCAAGAATGTCGGGTAGGGCCATCGGGTGCTTCTCCAGCATGGCGAGCACTTTTCTGGCTCTGTCGTTATTGATCATCCGGCCCGGTTCCCGCTGTAGGTACCAGAACTCGAGGTGATCGAGGTTGCGTTTGGACCCGTGGCGCATTTGATTATTGATTTTTTTGGCTACATATTCA
>CAZXXW010000095.1:0-14118 GCA_964644835.1 uncultured Anaerolineales bacterium | reverse complement strand
GCTTAAACGACCGAAGAGTCTCCCAGGCTTCAAAGGTGGAGATTCTTCGCCGCTGGAAAAGCTTCAGCGGCTTGCGAAGCATGCCTTGCCCAGCGGGCACGCACAGCGCGGCAAGAATGACACCCCCCTGAACGCTTACTTTTCTTTTAACGCAACTACGGGGCTTACCAATAGGGGGTTGTAATCGGGTCTTCCAAATGATCCTGGACGGCCTGCTCCAAGCCAATTTTCCCCGCCAAAATCGCGTCCATATACATCTTGGTCCAGCGATGAAGCTGGGGATAAGCATGCTCTAATTCGAACAAGATCAACTCGGTCAGAGGCCCGGCCTGCTCCAAAAATCCGGTCGTGTAGAAATCTTGTTTGGCTTTGGCGATGTCATACGGCAGGCGAATGATCTCGGCATCCCACCCCCCATCCCGCAAGCTGATCTGGGCGTACCCCGCCCGCCGGTCGCCATCGAAGGGAAGGCCAACCGACCCAGCGTTGACGATCAAGCAATCCTCCACCCGGTGAACAAAAGGGCGGTGGGTGTGGCCGACGGCGAACACCGCCGGAAGAGGCGCACTTCGCTGCTTCAACGTGGCGTCATCCATCTCCGGGTAGAGACCACGCCGCTCGCCGTGCCTCGAGGCGTGGGCAACCCGAAATTCGCCACCAGCGGCGACATGTTGGCTGATTTGCCTGGGCATCGCCTTGAGTACAGGGAGATCGGGCCGGAGCTTCTCGTAAGTCCAATAGGCGAAGCGAAAAATCTCGAAGAGAGGCCCGCTGCGGGGCGTGTCAGCCCGGTCGTGCCAGAGGACATAACTCTCGTGATTGCCGCGGATCACCCGCCAGTTTTGTTCACGCTCTCGCTCCCGGACAAAATCCAAACAAGCCGCCGGGCGCGGGCCGCGGTTGACCATATCTCCGGCGACGAAGACCCAATCCGGCTCCCAGCGGTCGAGATGCTCGGCCACGGTGAGCAGAGCGGGGTAATTGGCGTGAATGTCGGCAAGCAGGGCTATTTTCACGAAATGGGATTTAACAGAACCAGGGCTTCGATCTCGCCCTTCAGGCCGAAGAGCGGAAATAGAGCTGAGATAATTTTTCGAGGGGAATATCATTATCCGGACGGGGATCCCGGAACCAGGCGGGAACTTCGATCTCACTCGCAGGTGGCGCGGCCTCCGGGAATCTTTCGATCACGTCGAGATACCCCTCCGCCGTGCGCTCCCAGGTGTACTTGGAGATCACCCGTTGAATGCCCGCATCGCGCAGTTTTTGCCAGGCCTGTTGTGATTCGACCGCCCGGAGCAATCCCTCGGCGATGTCGTCGGGGTCGGCCGGATCGATCAGAACGCCGAACTTGCGTTCGCCCTCGACCATACTCTCGGAGGGGCCGCCGTTCTTGGTCACCACGGCGGGGAGACCACAGCTCATCGCCTCGAGCGGCGCTAAACCAAAGGGCTCGTACAGGGCAGTCAGAGCGAAGACCGACCGCTGCTTGGCCAGATGGCGGTAGGCGGCGGCCAATTCGGCCTGGCTGTTGAGGGAGAAAGCGGTCACCTTGCCCCAGAGAACGTGCTCATTGAGCAGTGAGACGATTTCATCCATGATCGCTTCTTCTTCCCCGCTGAGATCGCTATAGCGGCGCAGAGGGTCTTCCAGGCCGCGCACAGCGATAGCCAGGTTGGCCTGCTCTTGCAAGGCTTCGCTGTGGGCAAAGGCGCGCACCAAACCGACATGATTCTTCTTGGCGTCGAGGCGGCTGGAGGCAAGCACAACGGGCAGGGCGTGACGATCACGAGCGACGTCGCGGTTTAGCGCCGCCTTGATCCGCTCGGCGATCTCGGCGTCCATCGAGGTCGGTTCCGGCTGGAAGATGACTCGATTAACTCCCGGCGGGATGACGGCAAAACGATTCTCGTTAGGATCAACAACGCCGCAATAGGCCTGGTGACCGTATTGCTCCAGGCGCTCCTGCTCGGTGGAGGTAATGATCCACCCGGCGTGGCTCATGCCGACCCGCTCGGCCATGATCCGGCGGGAAAAATGGAAGCGGGCCTCCAATTCGGCCAAATTCTCGGGCGTGGCTTCAAGCTTGTCCATCTTCTGGGCGCCCAGCGAGTGCCCCGTGAAGGTGAAGGGGATACCCGTCTGGTCGGCGATCAAAGCGCCGGAGAGACCGCCATCGGCGTAATGGGTGGTGAAAGCATCGGGCAGCTCCCCCTCGGAACGGTACCACTCGATGATATTCGGGACCCACTCCGTGCCCAGATAGGGCCACAACTGCTCCTTGGGCAAGAAATCCGGCGGGCCGCAGGGCAGCCGCAAAATGCGCACACCCTTGACGTTCGGATAAGCGTCCTCCTGCTGGGAGAACTGGGGCCAATCCGGGTCGATGATCTGGCGGGTGAGAATATCAACTTGGTGTCCCATAGCAGCCATGGCAGAAGCAACTTCCTTTACATAGACGAGCTGGCCGCCGAAATCGGGATGCTCGGTCCAGTAGCTGTCCTTGGGATCGAAATTCCCCTGGGGGTTTAGAAATCCAATATGCATAATTGTTTCCTTCTTTTGGGTGCAATTCAATCTTCGTCAAGGGGTAGATCGGTGTCGGCATCGAAGGCGGGGAGAGCGTCGTCAACCTGGTCGTAGAACCACTGCTTGACACCGGCCTGCTCGACGGTGTCACGCAAGGCTTCGGCCCTGCGCTGGCGTTCCTCCAACGGCATGGTCAAGGCGCGGTGCATCGCCTCGACGGTACCGTAGATGTCGAACGGCGAAACAGTCAGGGCGTGCTCGCCAAGCTCGTAATAGGCCCCGGCGTATTCCGAGAGAATCAAAACACCGTCTTTCTGGTTGACCAGGGCGCCCTCCTTGGCGACCAGATTCATCCCGTCGGCAAGCGGGTTGACCAGAAGCACGTCGTAAAGCTGCATGGCGGCGATGGCCCGGGGATAATTGTCGCCGACGATGATTCGAATCGGCTCCCAGAAGCGGTCGCTGAATTGAGCGTTGATCAACCCGGCCTCGGCCATAATATCTTTGAGATAATCCTGGTATTCGACCACTTCCATCCGGGAGGGGACCAGCAAACAGAGCATCTTGACGTTGCCGCGGTATTCGGGGTGCACCTCCAGGAGGGTGCGGTAGGCTTCCAGACCGCGGAGGATGTTCTTGCTCGGCTCGATCCGGTCGACGCGCAGGATCATGTTGCAATCACCGACCAGATTGATGAACTCCGATTTGAGCAAACGAGTCTCGGGCTCCTGGACGATCGACTTGGTCTTCTCGATGTTGATCGAGATAGGGTACGGGAAAGCTTTGACCTCCCGGCCATGGATGAAGATCGCATCGCGCCTGCCCCGAGAGTGCGCTTCGGGCAAGTGGAAGCGGCAGGTTTGGACAAAGTTGAAGGCGTCCTTCTCGGTCTGGAATCCAATCCGGTCGGACTCCAGCAAGCTGTAGAGCAGGGATTCGCGCATCTGCTTGGGGAGCATCCGCCATGCGTCGGCGCCGGGCCAGGGGATGTGGATGAAGGGCTGAATCTGAACATTGGCCTGGAGACGCTGGCGCAGAAACTTCGGCAGCATGTAGAGATGATAATCCTGGGAGAAGATGATGATCGGGCGCTCAACACCCTCGAGGCTCTCGGCGACGGCCTCGGCAAGCAGCTCGTTGATGCTGACATAACCATGATGCCAGGCGTCCCAGGTCTCCTGGGTGATGCTGGGCGTGCGGGGGATATCCCACAACTGATGCTGGATAAACCAGAGCAGCGGGTTGGCGATAACGCCATAATACCCCTCGTAGGCCTCTTCGTCAGGGCAGACAAGCTGAAGGTAAATCCCCTCCACGCTTTGGGGTTCGCTGTCATGCTCCTCCGCCCAGAGACGATCGTCTTCGCTCATCGCCAGGGCAATCCAGAGAACTTCGTGCTGTTCGGCCAAGGCGCCCAGCGCGGTGACGAGGCCGCCCGCACCTCTCTCGACGATGAACTCGCTATCGGGGTTACGGGTAAACGAGAAAGGCCCGCGATTAGAAACGATCACAATCAAGGGGTCTTGGGTATCGTGTTTTAAGATCATCAGAACCTTTCCTTTTTGGATGTGAAAGCTAGGAGTTCAAGAAAACAACTGCTACGCTACTAAATGCCTGCGAAGAAGGACTCCAACGTGAGAGCAGCTTAAGCCTCAACAACGTCGAATTCAGGGGTGACGAGCAAATCGGCTAGGGGGCGTAACGAACGGATCACTTCGTGCTCACGCTTGAGCACGCTCAAACGCCAGTCGTTCATCTTCTCTTTGCCACGCACGATCTGAGCCTTTTTGGTATCGTGATAGGTCACATCGATGAAGACGCGTAAATCGGCCTCCGCCTTGACGGCGTAGAGACCCTCGATGATCATGTAACGCAGCCCCAGGAAGCTGGTAAGCAGCTTGTCCTCTTGGTCGGTGAGCAGATCAATGCAGGGCATCACGACCTCGGCTTTGTCCTTCCGGAACTCGGCCATGTTTTGATTGATCAAATCCCAATCGTATTCGGTGTAGCCAATGCTATCGACGCCATGCTCCACGCGCCACGCATGGCGCTCTTGGGGAGAGGTCTTATAGTAATTATCAATGTGCATGATCTTGGCCGGGGTGCCTTCCTTTTTCAATAGGCGGGCGAGCACGTGGCCGATCTCCGTTTTACCGGAGCCCGACTCGCCGCTGATGGCGATGATAATTTTGTCTCCCGGCATTGCCTTGACATGTTCAAAAACCTGCGCAGAGGCTTTTCTATGTTTGTCTTCGATCAATAAAACATCACCGAGCATGCGTTGTTTCCTTTCTGTTGATTCGTTTTTCTATGAAACATGAATTTTAATATATCGGTCAAGAGTTAAAAACAGCAATATTAAGGGCGATCGGCGAAGGGTCTCCAGACCGAGCCGATGGCGCTTTGGTCTTACCAGGTTGTCGGTCAGGAGACCGACAACAGCGAAGAGAAAACAACAGCGAGTCAGCCAATCTCGACTTCGGACCACTCGCCAGGTGTGAGGGTAACCTTTTCACCGCGGACATAGACATCCCTGGGAGATCCGCCCTCGAGCATCATCTCGACCTGCTTCTTCGTGACCACGAAGTGATAACGGCCTCCCTTGAAGCCAACGTTGAAGCGCATCTGCCGCCAGATGCCAGGCAGGTTGGGATTGACCTTGAGAGCTTCTCCACCAAAATCGATCCCGGCGTAGGCACGCAGGGCGAATAAAACCGTACCGGTCATTACACCGGTGTGAATGCCTTCCTTGGTGGTGCCGCCCTGAATATCAATGTAATCGCTCTTCAAGGCTTCGGTGTAGAGCTTCCAACTCAGATCCCAATCGCCGATCTCATTAGCCAGGTAGGCGTGAACCAATCGGCTCAAGGTAGAGCCGTGGGAGGTGCGGTTCAAGTAATAATAGAAGTTTTCTCGCAAGAGATCATCGGGCACATCATAGCCAAGGTCATTCAACAATGCGACGACTTCATCTTCCTTGAGCAGATAAAAGGTCATCAGGGCGTCAGCCTGCTTGGCTACCTTGTAAGCATCCGGTGATTCGCCCTCCGCTTTGAGAATCCGGTCCATGCGGTGGATATCATCATATTTGTGCTGATAATGCTCCCAATCGAGTTCCTTGAGATCGAAGTAGCCCTCGAATTGCTCGAGGATGCCATCTTCCGATAGGGGAACGAAGAGATTACTAGCAATCGCCTCCCAACGGACGATTTCATCATTGGATAACTTCATCGATTCTTTGAGCGATTCTCTGACCTCTGCGCTCATCCAACCGAGCAAATCGAAGGCACGCTTCAAGACCCAGGCGACCATGAGATTGGTATAGCTGTTATTATTGACGCCACCTTCGGTAGCATCAGGGTATTTTTCATGAAACTCGTCTGGGCCCATCACCCGCGTGATCTCGTAAGCTTCTTTTTCCTTGTTGTAACTCGCCTTGCTCGACCAGAAGCGGCATATCTCCAGGAACAATCTGGCCCCATACTGATCCAAAAACTGCTGGTCTTCCGTAGCCCAAATATATTGCCAGACGTTGTAGGCAATCGCCAAATTGACGTGACGTTGCAGCGAACTGTAGTCCGGGCCCCACTCGCCGGAGATAGGATTGAGATGGAGAACAGGGGTCTCCTCACTGCCATCACTACCGCTCTGCCAGGGGAACATCGCACCCTGGTAACCGTGCTCGTGGGCGTATTTTTGGGCCGCGGGTAAACGGCGGCAGCGATACATCAACGCCGACCGAACCGTCTCGGGATAATGCAGGACCAAAAGCGGCAAAATGTATAACTCATCCCAGAAGATGTGGCCGCGATAGGCCTCTCCATGCAGGCCACGGGCGGGGATGCCGGCATCGAGATACTTGTTGTGCGGCGAGGCGGTCACCAGCGTATGATAGAGATGCAAGCGGATCAACTTTTGGCCAGTGCGATCGCCTCTCACCTTGATGTCGATCTTCTCCCAAACGTCTTGCCAGGCGGCAGTACTGGCCTGAAGCAATTCATCGAAAAAATATTTTTTGGCAATGCATTCCTCGGCCGCCGTCAGGGGATCGTCCATATCTTCTTGGTGAGAAGCGTAGATACAAACCAGCTTATCCACGGTAATGGCCACTCCCCGCTGAGCATCGACATCGAAAGTGGTCTCCACCTTGCCGGGGCTTGTCTCGACATCGAAATCGGGCTTGATTTCTCGCCCGTTGATGCCGACCAACAACCGCGACGACTCGGCGATCAACACGTTCGACTGGCTCGTTTTGACCAACAAATGGCTGATATTGCCTTTGCTGATCTGCTTGACGGGGAGCAAATGCTTCTGGTTGAGCTGGCGATAACGCTTAACTCCATCGTTGATGATGTCGCCATCCAAGGCAGAACGAACGGTAATGACTTTATCGTAATTCAGCGGGATGATCCGGTAGCGGATCGCGCCGACATGGTGGTCATCCATGCTGGCAAAGCGCCGGGAAGCGATCCGGGACTCGTGCCCTTGCTCGTCCCGGACGACCATGCTGCGGTGGAGCACGCCGGTCTTGAAGTCCAAGCGGCGGGTGAAGTGACTGATCCTGATCCCCTCATTATTTGGGTCGAACCAATCCCCATCCCCAACACGGAAAGTGATCGGCAGCCAATTGGGGCAGTTGACGAAATCCTCGTTGGTGACGATCCGCCCGCCGACTTCCGA
Source organism: uncultured Anaerolineales bacterium (assembly GCA_964644835.1). Classification (GTDB taxonomy): domain Bacteria; phylum Chloroflexota; class Anaerolineae; order Anaerolineales; family UBA11858; genus JAYELX01. Next base: position 6,909 of record CAZXXW010000095.1, on the reverse strand, counting down.
TTCCAGGCGGTTGTATAAACCAGCGATGTAGGTACCGGGATAATTGACGCCGTTGGCGTCGGTTTCTTCCAAAGCGCCGCGAGTGCCAAAATAACCGTTACCAACCGTCAAGAGCGTCTCGCGCTTCGGCTCTCTCCCGGTGTGGTAATCATAATAACTGATCGACCACTGCTCCTCAAGCAAGCGCTTGGTCAGCCAAGATTCGATATCGTTGATGTCGATCTCGGCCATATCCTCGACAACGATATCACCGCCGTTGAGCTTCAACTCGATGGCGTTGTCCTCCCGGGCCACACCAATGACCAGGCCAAAGTTGCCGTTTTGGCCCGCCTTGACCCCGGAGATGGCGTCCTCTACGATCACGGCGCGATCGTAGAAAACACCCAAATTATCGCACGCCGTCCGGAAAATATCCGGCTCCGGTTTTCCCTTCAAGCCCAGTTCTGCCGAAACGACTCCATCAACACGGGTTTCGATATAATCCATCAAGCCAACCGATTCTAAAACTTTCTGGGCATTTTTACTCGAAGAAGCAACCCCAATCTTGATCCCGGCTTCCTGCAAGTTGCGCATGAAATCCACGGTGGTATCAAAGACCTTTACTTTGCCTTGCTCGATCAGCCGGTTGAACAGTTCATTCTTGCGGTTGCCCAAAGCACAAATCGTATCCGTGCCGGGCGGATCGGAAGGATCGCCAAAGGGCAAGTCGATTCCCCTCGAAGCCAGAAAAGATTGAACCCCTTTATAGCGCGGTTTGCCATCGACATAACTCAAATAGTCTTCTTCGTGGGTAAACTCACGAAAGGGAATGTCCTTTTCCTCGGAATAAACGCGCAAAAAATCATCAAACATTTCCTTCCAGGCTTGGCTGTGCAAGGATGCCGTGTGCGTGATCACGCCATCGAGATCAAAAATAACTGCATCGAAATGATAATCTGACATAACTACCTTTCATAAGACTGAGCGTGACCACATGAGCAGTCACGTTGGTTAAACAGTGATGATAACGCCCTCGTTGGGGCGCAGTTCAAGTTCGTTTTGGAGACCTTCCCCTTCCCGATCGAGATGGGTGGAGAGCAAGATGGTTCCATCTTGTTGGAGAGGGACGAGCTGCGAGTCTCCCGTGAAGTTGAGTGCCACCATCAGGCTTTGTCCCGCTCCGCGGCGCCGATAGACAAAACACGCCGCAGGAACATCATCGACGGGCTGATAACCGCCCACCTGCAAAGCGGGATTCTCCTTGCGGACGGCCAAGAGCCGGCGGTAGAGCAAGAGCAGCGAGTTGGGGTCATCCAATTGAGCTGCGACATTGACATCCTGCCAGTTCTCACCCAGGGGCAGCCAAAGCTGTTCCGTTTCCGGGGGCGCGAATCCAGCCTGGGGCTCGTCCGACCATTGCATCGGCGTGCGGCAGAGATCGCGCTCCTGCCCCGGTTGGCGCAAACCGGCCGGGTCTTGCTGCCTCTCACGGGGGATGTCCACATTGGTCATGCCGATCTCCTCGCCATAATAGATCGTCGGCGTGCCCCGCAGTGTCAACAAGAGCATGGCAGCGACCCGGGTCTGGTCTTCTCCCACCCGGCTGGCAAGGCGGTGCTCGTCATGGTTGCCGAGGACATAATTAGGCCAGGCGCCGGGCTGCAAAACGGCCTCAAGCTGATCGACGATCTCTCGCACCGCGGCGGCATTCCAATCCGCGCCGAGCAAAGAGAAGTTGAAGGGCATGTGTAGTTCGTCCAGGTTCTCGCCATAATAGCTGGCCCAAACATCCCAATCGGGGATGTGAATCTCGCCGATGGCAACGCGGGGACGTTCCTCGCTGTAGGCATCCAAGACCTCTCGAAATTGGCGGTAGGCTTCATGGACATCGGGATGGCCTTTATCGTAAAGGTGGAACTGGGAGTCATACTCGCCCAAGGGCCGGTGGATCGACTTAGCCGGGGTATCGGGAACAGGATTGTCGCGCATCTCCGGGTCCTTGAGAATGTAATGGGCGACATCGACGCGGAAGCCATCGACGCCGCGTTCCAGCCAAAAGCGGACCACATCGAACATTGCCTCGCGCACCTCGGGATTGCGCCAGTTGAGATCAGGCTGCTCTTTGAGGAAGGAGTGCAGATAATATTGACCGGTGGCCTCGTCCCACTCCCAGGCAGGGCCGCCAAAAACGCTCAGCCAATTATTCGGCGGAGAGCCGTCTTCCTTGGGGTCGGCCCAAACATACCAGTCACGCTTGGGGTTATCACGCGACGAGCGCGATTCCTGGAACCAGGGATGTTGGTCGGAAGAATGGTTGGGAACCAAATCGATAATGATGCGGATACCGCGTTGATGGGCCTGGTGGAGCAAATCGTCGAAATCGTCCAAGGTGCCAAACATGGGGTCCACATCGCGGTAATCGGCGACATCGTAGCCGAAATCTTTCATCGGAGAGGGATAAAAAGGCGAAAGCCAGATCGCATCGATCCCCAGGGTGTCGCTAAGATAATCCAATTTGGTGATCACGCCGCGGAGATCGCCGATACCGCTCCCGGTGGTGTCCTTGTAACTGCGGGGATAAATCTGATAAACAACGCCGGTTTGCCACCAGAGAAAATCTTTGGGCTTCAGGTTTGGATTCAATCGCTGGTTTGTCTTTTGCATAGCTCACAAATTCCTGTTCGTTGTTGAAATGGTGAAGATACGATCAACCCGCCAATCTGGCGGGCTTTTCGATACATCGGTCAAAGCGTCAAAGGAGGGACGCTCGATGATGCCAATTGACGATCTTCTGTTAAACGTGCCGGAGCCGAGCGGTCAGGATTCCGGGCGATCCGAAGCCTAAGCCGACTTCAAAGGAGGCAAGGCTTGATAGCGAATCGAGCGGGCAATTTCATCCAAGTCGTTGCGATCCGGCGCGTGCGTGAGGGGGCCAACAGTGCCAATTTTGATCTCTGCAAGCGCCTGACCATGACGCGCCGCCTGGATAGGTGTCTTTCCCTGCAAGATGGCGGTTAAAAATCCGGCCCAATAGGCATCTCCTGCGCCGGTGACATCCTCGACCGTGATCTCGTTCGCGAATAAGCGATATTGCTCCCCTTTGGCGGTGGCCAGCAAAACCCCATCCGACCCCATCGTGAGAATAACAATCTTTGCGCCCCACCGAATGAAACGTTGGGTATAAGCCAGGGGATCAAGCCCAGCGGAGAAAATTCGTTCACAATCATCCAAAGAGGGTTTGGTAATATCTACGTTGCGATAAACTTCTTCAAGAAGGGCGTTGAAATCCCGAACATCGGGCCAAACAGAAGGATGATAATTGGGGTCAAAAGAAATCAGGGCGCCGTTATCGTGCGCTATCTTGAAAGCCTGGAGAATCGTCTCACGGGCCGGATTGCGGCTAATCGCGAAAGCAGACGTATGGATCAGGCGGCAATCCGCAACAGCATCCAACAGGGCCGAGTGCGGCTGCAAGCGAGCGTCTGCGCCGCGGCAAATGATGAAATCCGGCGTCCCGCCCGCGGTTCGGGTAATCAGCGCCAATGTCGTGGGAGCATCCGGGGTCAACTGAACATAGTCGGTATTGATCTTCATCCGATGGAGTTGCTCCTGAATATAGTGGCCAAAGCCATCTTCCCCCAGGCAAGTTCCCATCGCTACCCGGTTGCCCAACAAGGCCATGTTTCGGGCCAAATTGGCCGGTTCTCCCCCGGCAAAACGTTGAAAAGAATCAGCGTCACCAAGCGACTCCGCTGCCTGAGAGGAGATCAGGTCAATCAACGCCTCACCTAAAGAAAAAAAATCAAAAGTCATCGTCTACGCTCTTGCCTCGTAAAGGAATTCTCTCAGATAGAATTGCATCTTCTCTCCGCACCGGATGATCGTCTTTTGCGGGATTATTTTACCGCATTTTACAAACACCGTAAGGGAAGCGAAGAGAGGCGATCATCACCGGGGCGTCCTTTCGAGACAAGCAGACCAAACAGGGAGAGGATCAAGTTGCAAACCAATTTGCAATTCCCAGCATTGATGGCTATAATTGAAACGCTAAACCTTAATCCCCCTAAAAGGACGCCGTTAGCATGGAAGATGAAATCATCACCCGGAAACTTAACTTTGAGCATGAATCCGGAAACGCTCACTACCTCAAGCCTGGTACCGTTTTAGAGAAGCGGTACCAAATTGATGCTATTGTAGGTTCCGGCGGCATGGGAGCGGTCTATCGGGCTCGCGATCTGCGTTTCTCTGCAGAGAGGCCCGTCGCTGTCAAAGAGATCATCACCCAGATGAAAGATGAGACCGCTCGCCAAAACTTGCTGACGATGCTCGAGCGAGAAGCCAATTTGCTGGCGACCTTGAACCACCCCTCGATCCCCAAAATTCACGACTTCTTCACCATCGGCAACCGCTCTTATTTGGTGATGGAATTCATCCGCGGCAAAAACATGGAGACTTTGTTGGAAGAATCGGATGATTCTCTGCCGGTCAACCAAATCGTCTCTTGGGCGACTGAACTGTGTGACGTGCTCCACTATCTCCACACCCACGAGCCAGAGCCGGTTGTTTTCCGGGACATGAAGCCGGCCAATGTGATGATTACGCCCCACAACCATGTCGTCCTGGTAGATTTTGGGATCGCGAAAAAGTTCGAGGCAGGCCAAAAAGGAACCATGATCGGCACGGAGGGCTACTCTCCCCCGGAGCAATATCGCGGCGAAGCGTCCCCCAAGGTAGATATTTATGCCTTGGGCGCAACCATGCACCACCTGCTGACGGACATCGACCCCCGTGACGAACCACCCTTCACCTTCGATGAACGCCCCATCCGCCAGTTGAATCCCGATGTCCCCTTGGCGTTGGAAAATATCGTTGACTCGGCGCTTCAATATGATGTCAACGACCGGCCCAAGGATGCCGCCACGATGAAGGAGTCACTGATCAACCTGGCGCGCTCAAGTAGCGCCCTGTACAGTAACCAGGTTACGGCCAACATTCACCAGGATTATGAGATCAAGCCGATATGGCGTTTTGAATGCGAAGATGAAATCCGAGGCACATCCTTGTATCATCAGAACCGCATCTATATCGGCGCTTACGATCATAACCTTTACGCCCTCTCGGCTAAGACAGGCGAATTCATCTGGAAATATGCAGCCGATGCCGGTATTGTCAGCAAACCAGCCATCTTTCAGAACGCTGTCTATGTCGGCTCTGAAGATCACCGCGTCCACGCTGTTTCGACCAAAACGGGCCGGGTGTTGTGGACATATTACACCGAAGGGCCGGTCCGATCGTCCCCTGTGATTCGCGACCAGCACATCTTCATCGGCTCAGACGATGGCTTTTTGCACATCATCAACGCAACCACGGGGCGGCGCGCCTTCAAAATCGAAGGGGGATCGGCCATTCGGACAACTCCTTTGATCTCCAAGGAAAGGATTTACTTTGGTACGGAAGGGGGCGATCTGATCTGCACGGATTTCCACGGTAAAATTCAATGGCAAACGAATACAAGAGCGGCGATCACATCATCACCGCGCGCCGCCGAAAACGCGATCTGCTTCGGTTCGGTCGATGGCAAGGTCTATGCCCTTGATCCCAACAACGGGTGGAGCCTTTGGGAATTTAGGATGGAAAGCGGCACCGTTTCAACGCCCTGGCTTGAAGATCAGCGCGTTTACATTGGTTCTGCGGACGGCAATATTTATTGCATCAATCTCCAGTCGAGCAAGAAAATTTGGCAGTTCGAGACCGAAAACCAGATTGCCAGTTCCCCCCGTATCCATGGCGATTCTCTCTATTGTGGCGGTATCGATGGAAGCCTGTATTGCCTCGATACCGAAAAAGGTCATTTACAATGGAAATACAGCACCGCCGCCCCGATTACAGGATCGCCAATCATCCATGACGACATCGTATACATCGGCTCGCTAGATAAGCATCTTTACGCCTTACCTGCCTGATTCAATAAAAGTGGGAGCAAATCACTCGTGGCAAATTTTTTCAAGACCCTGTTTGGCCTGGACAAAGAGAAAAAAGAACCGGAAGATGGTTCCGTTGATGCACCGCCGATTCCCGGTCAAGAACCTTCCGGCTCCGAGGAGATCACCAAACCAATTCGATCGGTCTTCGGCGAGTCGGACAAGCTGGAACTGTTCGGCGGCGACCAACCGCTTCCTTTGCAGCTTTACGCCAGTTCGGGCCAATCAGTGGGCATACAGCGGGATCACAACGAAGATGCCCTTTTTTCGCTGACAACAATCTTATCCAGTCATGAGACCCAATTGCCTTTTGGCATCTACATCGTCGCAGATGGCATGGGTGGACATCAACACGGCGAAGTTGCCAGCGAAATTGCCGTGCGCACCATGGTCGATTACGTCATCGAGCATCTCTACAGCTATCTCTTCAGCGCCAAAGCGAGCCGGCCTGACACCCCCCTGAGAGACATTCTCCACGATGGGGTTCATGTTGCCCACCAGGCCATTCTCGACGAGGCTCCGGGCGGGGGTACTACCTTGACCACCGTGATCATCCTCGATAACCAGATGGCGATCGCCCATGTGGGCGACAGTCGCGTCTACAAGGTCGATGATCACGGGCCGATGAGGCCCTTGACCCGCGATCACTCGTTGGTGAAACGATTGGAGGAGTTGGGCCAGATCACCGCCGACGAGGCCGAAATCCATCCCCAGCGCAATATTCTCTATCGCGCCCTGGGACAGGGAGAGCCGTTTGAACCCGAGGTGATCACAGCCCCCACGCCTTCATCCGGCCACTTGCTGATCTGCTCAGATGGCTTATGGGGTGTTGTGCCCGAAAGGCAAATTCGCCAGATCATCCATGAGTCGCCCCGTCTCAATCAAGCCTGCAATCAAATGGCCAGGCAGTTCAGCAGCTCGCAGCTACCGTTGATGCAGGTGGGCTGAG
>CAZXXW010000094.1:0-14491 GCA_964644835.1 uncultured Anaerolineales bacterium | reverse complement strand
AGATGACATACTCGAGGAGTACATCTTTGGGGCAGAGATAATAATAGGTCCATTTTTGGGGTCCAAGAAGCTTCATGATATCCCAAGACCACACCTGATTTGGTTCTGTGGCCAGCAATTCAGGTTTTTTGTAGTCTGGATGCCAAAGTTGGTCCCTTCATTCTCGCACTTCATCGTTTTCGTTAAGAAATGAGATCATATCTCTTGACTTTCTAATAACAAGCTTCGGCATGACGGGGACGTAGAGCGAATCGGCGAACTGCGTAAGTCCTGTTAATGACATTGACTGTGTCCCCATCTATTGCAATATCTGTACCCCACTCATTGTAATGACTGTCTCGCAATCATCGAATGACTGCATCCCGATCATTGACAGTACTTACGCAGATGAATAGATAGCACATTTACAAAACAAAAAGGGACGTTCCAAGGTAGAATAAGGTTACCCAACTAACCTAACTTGGAGGTGCAAACACCATGACGTCCCGCCTTTATCCTACCACTCGACGACTGTTCAAACAAGTGTTTCAAGCCTTGAAATCTCTGGGGCTTGGAGCCGTCGTGAGTCCCTTGAGTTTTGTCTTGATGGCCGTTTACATCGCAGGCTTGTTGCTCTTGGATCGACGGCAAAATGGAACCCGCATGGCCAGTTGGCTGCCACTACGCTATCATGATGCCATCAACCGCTTGTTGAGAACGCATCAGATTTTCAGTCGGTCTCTGATGAAAATGGTGATAGCCTGGGCCAAGCGCGTGGGAAAAGGGCATTTGAGCCTGGATGATGTTGTCGTTGAGAAACCCTTTTCCAAGCTTTGCAACTGGATGGGCTGGACGTACTCGACAACGCATCAACGAAAGGTATTCGACTTTCATGTCGTCGTCCTGATGTTTTGCTGCGGTTGTTGGCGCATTCCTGTTGCCTATCGGCTTTGGCGCCCTAAAGCAAAGTGTCGACCAAAAAACTACCGCAAAAAGAGCCAATTAGCCTGGGAAATGATCGTCGAAGTAGTCACGGAAGGCTTGAAGCTGACTATATTGCCATGGACACCTTATATTCAGGCGGTTGGTTGACCAAGAAAATCAATCGTATAGGATTGAAGTGGGTAGGTGTACTCCATCCCAACACCACGATTTGTTACCGCAACCAACGCTGGAGTGCAAAAGCATTGGCTGCTTGGCTCAAACTAAAATGGCGCAAGCGACTAGGACTGCGAGCCAGAAGCATTGTCGCTTATCTTCCCAAGTATGGCCATCTCCGGTTGGTCGTGACCAGAAACCGTCACGGGAACTATGAAACGTTGGCCACCAACGACTTGGAAAGTGATCTGACGACGATTGTGCTTCGCAAGCGTAGTCGCTGGTCAATTGAAACCCTTTTCAGAGATGCCAAGCAATTTAGCGGTCTTGCCGCTTGCCAATGTCGTACTGATCAAGCGTTGGTGCTCCATATCTCTTTCGTTTTGCTTGCTTTCATTCTGTTACAACGTTTCCGCCAGTCTCCGAAAGAAACCTTGGGGATGGTCAAGGAACGGTTGCAGTTGCAAGTCTTTACAGGCGGCCTTCAACCTCCTGTTCCTCTCAAGGGTAAAGTAGCTGTTTCTCAACTAACTGCGTAAGTACTGTCATTGAATGACTACCTCTCACTCTTTGAATGACTGCCTCCCAATCCTTGAATGACTGCCTCGCGATGATGGTATGACTGTCCCCGGGTGATTGCATCTTTGTCACCCGGTGATAGGATCACCGCCTGCCTGGCAGGGACTATCAATCGTTTACCTCTCTGTTTACGTCGCGCTTAAACAAATCTCAACAAAACATCAACACCCCGTCGATGCGCTCAACAGGGTGTTTTTCTTTGTGAGCAAACCGGCTCGCTGCCGCGTCAGGATGTGTAAACCGGCAGGGTTAGCCTGAAGGTGGCACCCTGGCCGGGCTGGCTCTCCACATCCAGGCGGCCGCGGTTGGCTTCGACCAGCTTTTTGCTGATCGCCAACCCCAGGCCAACGCCCCGCTGTTTGGTGGTGAAGAGGGGCTCGAAGATTTTCTCCAGGTTCTCCGGGGAGATGCCCACACCGGTATCGGTGACGGCGACAACAAGGGAATCACCTTGCGGTTCAAGCCGGAAGGTCAGCGTTCCCCCGTCGGGCATGGCCTGATAGGCGTTGGTGATCAAATTGGTGAGCACCTGGCGGAGATGTCCGGGGTCCACATAGATCAGGGGAAGATCATCGGGGGCGTTTACCTGCGTGTCGATACCGAGCGGCGCGGGGTGATGCTGCAACACGTCCGTGATCAAGCCGGGCGCTGAAACAGGCACCAGGCTGGCCTTGCCAGAGCGGGCAAATTCGAGCAAATCGGTGATGATATGATCGGCGCGGTGAACCTGTTCGTCGAGCATGTCCAGGTATTCGCTCACCTTTTCATCGGGGTTCTCTAAAAAGTGGTTCAGAAAATAGATGGCGTTATAGATTACGCTCAACGGTTGGCGCAGTTCGTGGGCGACACCGCCGGCCAACTGTCCCAGGGCGGCCAACTTTTCCTGGCGGGCCAAGCGCTCCTGGGTTGCGCGCAGCTCCTCGGTGCGCTGCTCGACGAGTTCCTCAAGGTTTTGCTGGTATTTTTGCAGTTCTTCCTGGGCGCGTTTGCGTTCGGTGATATCGGTAGCCAGCCCCTCGATGATCAGTTCGTCTCCCATGGTGCGCTTGCTGATGAAATAATCGTGAAACCAATGCCACTGGCCATCGACATCTTGAATGCGGTACTCGAGATCGAAACCAGCGCCTCGCTCGACCTCGGCGATGGCGCTGTCGACCGCTGCGACGTCATCGGGATGGATGGCATTGCGCCATAAATAAGGCTCCCGGACGAGCTCGTCGGGCGAGAAGCCAAGCACATCTTCGACCCGCTGCGACCAGAAGAGGGCGCCGCGTTTGTTCGAGTAGATGTATAAAATATTCGGTGAGCCTTCCACCAGACGGCGGTATTTCTGCTCGCTCTCTTTGAGCTTTTGCTCGGCCCGCTTTTGCTCGGTAATATTTTCCAATGCAACCAAAACGCGTTGCTGTTCGTCCATATCGACCGGGGCGGTGGAAAGGAGAAAATGAGCGCCCTGAGGCTTGTCGCGATCGAGATGCATGAGCACTTCCCGGCCAAGGTGGGGTTGTCCTGTTTCGAAAGTATCGTCGATCGCTTCGCGAACCTGGCAATCGCTGCAATCGGGCCCGAAACCGCACCCTCGGGGGTCGTCCTGAGCGTTGACGCACTGCAAGGCCTCCCCGCCGCGCAGACCGACAACATCGTCTTGATCTTTGCCGACATTTTCCAAAACGGACTGGTTGACCTTGCAGACACAGCGATCTTGATCGACCATCAGGAGCAGTGACGGCAAGCCCTGATAGATTGCGGCCAATTCAGATTCCCTGGCCCGCAAGAGCTGTTCGGTTTGCTGTCCCTCTAGTTCAGCCACCCGGCGATGCATTCTCTCCAGTTCGGCGATAAGCTCTGCTTTGGTTTTGCTCTCGTAATTCATCTCGTCCTCGTTGTGTCCCTTGTTCTTGTCGTCAATGTGATTCGTTTTGTTGGATCTATCTATCACTTTGAGCTGTCCGTCGGTCGAGTGGCCCGTTTAGGGCTGTATCGAGACCAGGACAGCGGCAAAACACTGGTTTATGAAGCGTGTTCTTGGAAAGTGTTTTCGAACAGCTTGAGAAAAATGCTTTGTACTTATCCATACTTTTGCAGAAAACAGTTCCAGGATGTCACCCTGAGAGAGCGTGGCTCAGCTCCGCTGAGCTAGAGTGAGCGAAGGGTCTCCCAGACACCATGAGGGCAGATTCTTACCCCAAGTGTATACTTTGCGATCACCGCCGGAAAAGCATCGGCGGTTCAGAATGACAAGTTGGATGGTTGTTTTCCTTGGCTGGGGAGCATTTTTGCCAAAGCCGCTTCGATGTCGATCATCGCGGATTCTTGATCATAGCTGGTGTGTTCCACCTTGGTCACTTTCCCAAGCACCTTCATCACCGTTTTGATGCGGGTCAAACATTCCAAACAATCGTCGAACTTCTCGCCGGACTCATCTCCGTGTCCATTCAGTTCTTCTTGGATATAGTTGAGGTTATGTTCGATACACATCAAATCGTTGTTGAGATAATGCGAAAGTGTGACGATCGTCTGGCGAATCGTCTCCGCTTTGATCAGGTTCTTCGCCATCTGGTCATATTCGGCCCGAAGCCGCTTTTGAGCCAAGGCGCGGTTGATCGCCCGCTCACCATCCTCCAAAGAAAACGGTTTGGAGAGATAATCAACGACGCCCAAACGGAAAGCCTCCACCGCGACCTGGAGCGAATCTTCGACCGTCATAAAAATCACGGGGGCCTCACAGGTAGTTTGGCGCAAGGCAATCAACATTTCAAGCCCCGTCATCTTGGGCATGTTCATGTCCAGGAGAATCAAGTCGGGGAGGTGATCCAAGGCCATCTCCAGCCCGCGCTGGCCGTTGGGCGCGGTGATGACATTATAGCCCATCGGCGCCAATAAGCTGTCTTTGAGCAGCAGGAGCATGTCAACGTTGTCTTCGACGATCAAGATGGTTTCTTTAGGCATGGTGATTGGTCTGTGAGTGGGTAAAAAGATTACATTGCTAATTGGGCTGATGGCCCGATTGGGGAAGTTGATCGGCGTCAAATGATCTCCTAGATAGTCTGAAAATATCCAGGCACTTTTTATAAATCGCATCAGCGCTGGTCGAGTGTTTTCGCTCGTCTTGCGGCGAAAATGTATCGAGGCCAAGCGGCTTCAGCAAGACAATATTACTTTTCTAGGCTCGCTCACGGGTTTCGATATAAATTCTCCGCATCTTCTCCGAATTCACTCGCCGCAGACGTGCTTCGCAAACCAACGTTCGCTCAAAAGTGTCTACTACTTTATCTGGAAATTTGAACCATTCCAATCTTCTGGACATACGACAATTCCCTTCAGCCGCTGAACACCATCGTACCCCGGCGCTGATTCCATTGGACCCGGCGAATAGCATAGATCTTTTCCAGGCGGCGTTCCAGGTCCTGGGGCGTCAGGTAGAGCTCGCGGGCAGCATACCATTGCCACGTCTCCGCAGAGGGGTGTCCATCCCATTCGCCAAGCTCGATGCCCTGCATCAGGCGCCGATCGGTTTTGTCCAGACCGATGCTGTCGAGAGCGGCTCGCTCTTCCAGAATGCTTTCGATCTCAATCCAGTCATAACCGGCGACACGCATCAAGGAAATCGGCTGCTCCGCCAGGGCCAGGAGAACATCCAGGGAGGGATTATCCTCGAAACGGTCGAAGGTGGGCGCCAGCAGATCAAGCAGTTCGTAACTCCCTTGGCGCAGTTCTTCAATGATCTCATCGGTGATCGCGCTGGTGTCGCTGGTAGCCAGGTTACCATCATTGTTGCTGATCTTATCCAGGAGAGCAACTTTGCGCCGCCAAGTATTGATCTTGCCAACATGGATGACGCCATATTGGCTCAGATCCACTGCTTTGAATAACAAGGCCAGAAACAGAAACGTCTTGGCGGTCACGGATATGGGGGCGAGATCACTGTCTGGGAAGCGAAGTTCAAGATGGAAGGGGTGGATTTCGCCCGTCTCGGTGAAGGCGATGTGTTCCAGATTGAGAAAGTTTTGATGCTCCGGCACCCGGTGGCTCTCTTTGAGCGTTTTGTGAATTTCGGCCATGTGCATAATACCGGGCGACAACCGGACTATCTCCAGGTGGCTGTTGTGATTGCGGCGGCGGCATAACGCCTCCCGCCGATCCCCTCCGCTGGTCAAAAATTTTAGCTCGGGGGCGTAGCGGCGGGTCAGATTCCAGAAGTTGGCCAGAATGATTTCCGGGACCGGCTCGGCCAATCCGCTTGACAGCAGGTGGAAATGTAAACCACAAGTTGCTCGAGGGCGGGAGCCGTGTTCTTGGAGAGTGGCGATGATCCCTTTGTATTGGCGGTGCAAAGCGCGGAAGTGAGGATGCCGGCCAATGACGCGGACCTCGATACCGCAATGCTCGGTGCAAACATCCAAGACGCCGTTTGTACCCAATCGCTCAAAGTTGCCCGAGGGAGCCAAATCCTCCCGGACTGCCTCTTCGAAGATGGCGCGTTTCATCCCCTTTGGGGGAGCAACTTCGATTTCTGTGCCGATTTTGATCACCCGGTAGAAGAGGTCTTTCCAGTAATCTGCTTCTACCAACGGTAAGAGATCGTCACGGCGAAAGAGAATTGGGTCTTTCATAGGCGATTTCGCAGCGGTCTCCTCACGGTCTTGGGGCCATGAGGAGACCAGGATTCATTCAGCAATGTATCGTTATTCAAACATTTCGAACTTGATCGTACACGTTTGGGTTTGTGCATCCCAATCGCGGCCCAAGAGTCGATGTTTCGCACCGATCCGTTTACGCATAGCTGCTGTAGCAACGTTCATCGGCAAGCAAGCAAAGGGTTGAATGCCATCATCTTCCAGCCATCGAGTAGCCTTTCGCAAGACACATTCTTTGCAAGCAATGCTGATCGCTTTGCCCTCGATAACCACATCCCCGCTCGACATCGTGCCGACTTCATCGGTCAACAACCTGACAATCTCTTGCAAGATGTCCTCTTGGTTTTCGCCATGTATCTCCAGGCCGCTCTCTTTTTCCATGGTTGTGAGAACACGGTTACCGACAGATTGAACGGTCGCAAAGGAGGATTCGCCAAACAGATCCCATAAACCTTTGATCAACCCATAGATAGTAATATTGAAAACTTTCAACAAACGTTCTTTCTTTTGCTCCTCAGTTGCCATTATGTATTCCTTTCATAAAATTCATCGTGTGCTGATGGGGAAAGAATGTACATCTCCGATTAGAGAATCTCTGCCAAGGTCTTCGTCATCGAGCGGATTTCCATGAAAGCCATGCCCAAGTTGACGTCGCTTTCCGTCAAACCAACGATGAGCGTTTCATCATTGATCGCGGCGACAATGATGTTGCCATCCGAACCTTGAATCAAAGCCCGACTCAAATCCCCTCTCTCTAGTTGTTCGGCACTGCGATTGCTAAGCCCAAAAATGGAGGCCGAAACAGCCCCGACCATTTCCTCATCCAATGCCTTTTGGGGTACATTGGCCGAATAGACCAGGCCATCGTAGCCCACAATTGCTGCCCCCTGGATGTCTGAAGAATCAGCCAGTAGTTCTGAGAGGGCATCAGCTAAACGTTCACCTCTTGTTTTTGCCATTGTTACATTCTCCTTTTCTACGTTAGAATCTTGATTTAAATCGTCCAGCCCGTTGAGGGCCTCGGAATTGGCTACAAATTCAGGACAACGCGGATTCTTGCAATTGCCATGGCGATCCAAGAACGTGCCACATTGTTCACAACGTTGACGTTCGTCTAAAGTACCTTCATCCAGTCTCCGGGCTCCCTCGAGCAACAAACCGGCACAACTGCGGTTGATCGTTCTTGCAGGAGCTTCTTCCCCTCCATCTAATACAAACGTGCCCTCATCCCAAGATAAAATCCGATAAACTACCTCCTCACCTTCAGCTTCGCCCAGAACAGCATGAACAACGTCCCCGGCATCAAAGTAAATCAGCGCTTCTTGTTCCTGATTCTTGATCGTCAGGCGGGCCGTTTTTCCGTCCATGCAGTTATGTTGAATCAGATCTGCTGCCGCCATGTCTTTGAGATTACCTTGCATCTGTCTCGCTCCTCTGGATTAACGTCCATGGATTGTCAAACGAATAAGTGCGAACAATCGAGAAACCTAAAGCTTCCATATTTTTTGGATCGAACGGATCGCTTTGTTGGTCAGTCGCCGGTAAGCCTGTCTTTTATCGGGGACAAGCACGGCCAGGATCAATTGGTGCTGATTGGCCTCAAAAGGTCGGCAAACCAGCCGTTGACCCTCCCGGTCGTAGACCGAGATTTCATCCATCTCAGCCATGCCCAGTTGTTGGCGCACCTGGATGGCCGTTTTTTGGATCAAAGCAACCACCGCGGATTGCAAGTCGGGGTCCTGGTCTGACATCGCCGCCCAGGCAATCGGAAACCCCTCGATGTCCGTGATAACGGCGATGGGAAAATTTCCTTGATCGTTCATTTCGGCCAGCAGTTTTGCCAATTGCGTCGAGCCAGATTCAGAAATCAATTCAGTCACAAATACCTACCTTTTGAAATTATTGACAGTCTAGGCGGCGACTTTTTGCAAACTTTTGATCACTTCGCCAGTGATCACTTTCAAAACATCAAAAACACCTTGATCGTTTATCGCCACCGTTGATAAAACAGGATACCCATCCACCTGGAGTTTTCGCTTGAGCAAAACTTCGGGCAAGGCGTTGCCTAAATCTCTTTTGTTTAATTGCACAACGATAGGAATATCCGTCAACGGTTGGGGAAAAGAAGCCAGGTGAGTCTTCATGTTTTGCCAGGCTTCGATGTTAGCTTTCAGCCGCTGGGGAGCAGAATCAGCCACAAAAACAACGCCATCCGCCCCGCGCAGCACCAGGCGTCTGCTGGCTTCGTAATAGGTTTGTCCGGGCACGGTATAGAGCTGAATTTTGGGCGTCAACCCGCTGATCTTGCCTAGCTCCAGTTGGAGAAAATCAAAGTACAAGGTGCGGTCTTCTTTTGTCTTCAAAGAAACCATCTCACTGCGCCGCTTCTTGGGCACTCGATCGTGAATTTTTTCCAAGGTGGTCGTTTTCCCGCTCAAGGCCGGACCATAAAAAACGATCTTAAGGTTTAATTCGCGCAGTTGCCAATTGATGTGCATGGGTTACTCCGTCCAGAGATCATCCAGGGAATTCTTGAACAGATCGGACAACTGCTCGGCGTCCATCTCCAAATCAAGCCCGGGTTCGATGTTGTCTTCTTTGTTGTCATCTGACCGGTTTTCAAGTTCGGCCAAGGACTCGCTTGTTTTCAAGAGCGCCATTCTCGCCCAACCGATGGGAACATGATTCCCTATTTGGGCAAATAGGATCAGGTGTTGGCCGGCTTCAGCGATCAAGGAACAAGCCTGTTTGCCCTCTCTGAGGCTGATCTGCTGTTGATCGTATTCCCCGGTCAAGCGGGCGATTTCCTGGCTGGCTGCCAGATCGCTGGCCATCAAGGAGCTCAAAGCTTGCAGGTTAGATTCATCGTACTCCCCGCTAACGGCCACAATTTGCCCGCAGATATCGCTGACCAGGGCAAAACGAGCCGGAATCTGCGCCACCATTTCTGAGAGCAATTCGGCGATCGTATCTGCCTGTTTTGCCGAGAGGATCAAACCACTGCGCAATTTCAAGTTTCTATTCGCTTTGCTCTCGTTTCTCCACAGGCGTTTTGCAGATTCATCTTGCGGGAAAAGAGGTGAGTTCATCATCGTCAAGTTCAATCTAAATCGCTACCTTTCTTCACTTGATGGCCCTTCTGCAAGCTAACTCAGTCCTGAAAAGAATCAAGCTGGGATGAAATTTGTTCGCCCCATGCTTCTTGATCGGCAAACTCAGGGGGAAGCAGGCCCTGATCAATAGCTTCTTGCACGCTCATCAGAGGTTTGCCGCCAATCCCCCCTCGACTGCCGCCGGACCCATCCGCCGAATCCTCGGCGGAGAGGGCTTGGCTGCCAAATGGAGTCACGCTCCCTTCCGCTGCGATCAGCGGCTCCAGGGCAGCCGCAGTTTCCTTGGTGTAGAACCAGACTGCGCCCGGCTTGCTTTCTTCTCCGAAGACGACCACCAACAGCAATTCCTGATTGGTGTCATAGGCGTAAATGTTGTAGTCCGTTCCTTCAGCCCCCTCGTGATAGCTGGACTTGAAAACAGAACCCTTTCCAAGCAGCCTGGCCAACTCGGCGGCAGCAGCGAAATTTGCCGCCACCAAGGCCCCAACACTGGTGATGTCGAGCCCGTTGGTCTGGCCTGAGGTTTCCACAGGGTAACCACTCGAACTGATCAACATCACACAGCGGGCACCCGTGTTCACTTGTAATTTCTTCAACTCCTCCCGGACGGGTTCCTCCAGGCTGCGCTGGCCCGATCGATACGAGTCCTCGCCTTGGGTGAAGGCCACGGCGCGTTCTACGATCGTGCGAATTTGTTCCATGGTGAAGGGTTTGTCAATATACCCATCCAGCTCAATTTCATCGACCGTATCGCGCAAATTATCGGTACCATAGGCGGTCATCAGCACAACCTGCGTTGGCGGAGAAATTTTGCGGACAGCAAGAGCCAAATCGATGCCGTTCATCCCCGGCATCATGTAATCGGTAATAATCAACTGATAGGGGGTTTCTCTGAGCAATTCAAGGGCACTATGGCCATCATTGGCAATTTCGATGTTGTATTCTTTGCCAAGCCTCTGAACGCCATCGGCCAAAACTTTGGCAACGTTGGGCTCGTCATCGACAACAAGAACCTTGATTGAACGGTCTTTCTTCGTCATTTACTTGCTCTCCAATTGTTCCAATGTTTCTTGAACGATATTCCGGATTTCGGCCAATTGAACCGGTTTCTCCAAGATGTGGCGCACCGAGGTCTGTGCCTCTTCGAGCAGTTCCTGGCTGTAATACGCCGTGACCATAATAATCTTGATATCCGGATAGTATTCTCGAACTCGCTCCGCCAGACTCATCCCGTCAATACCGGGCATTTTGTAATCCGTGAACACCAGGTCGAAACTACCCTTCTTTAGGATTTCGAGCGCCTCCTCACCATCATTGGCAACTTCAACCGTGCAATTGGGCAAAGCTTCGAGGCCATCTTTGAGAAACATGGTCACGTTTTTTTCATCATCGACGACGAGAATACGGCGTTGCGGTTGTTGGTAGATGGGCGGAACTTGATCGATCTTGTCTTGAGACAGCTTTGGCAATGTCAAGGTGAACCGGCTGCCATCACCGACCTGGCTGGTGACCCCAATCTCACCCTCATGGTTCTCGGCAACCGACTTGACCAGAGACAACCCCAGCCCGATGCCCCCGTATTGGCGGGTGATCGAATCGTCAATTTGGTAGAACCGGGAGAAGATCTTCTCCGTCTCCTCCGCAGGGATGCCAATGCCTGTATCTTCCACTTCCAAGATCACACCGCCATCACCGGCACCAAGCCGGACGTGGACACTCCCTCCTTGAGGGGTAAATTTGAGAGCGTTATCCAGCAGGCAGGCGACAGCCTCTTCAAGATGATGGGCATGCCCCAAGACGGCCAAAGTCTTGTCGCCAATCTGCGAGTTCAAAAATAAGTCTGCATCTTCAAATGCAGGCCTTTTCTCCTCGATCACATGGGCGACGATCTCGGTAAAATCAAGCGGCTCTTCATATCCCTCGTAGGTTCCCGCATCGATTTCCATCAGAATGCCCAACTGCTCAACCAGGTGACTGAGCTGTTTAACATGGGTAACGATGGTAACAACAGCATCTTTTTGTTCTGGCGCCAAGACACCAAAATAACCCTGGTTCATCAGGTCAGAAAGGGACAGAATGATATTCAATGGTGTGCGCAGTTCATGCGAGACATTCTGGATGATATTGGATTCGAAACGGTCCATAGTTACCTTTTGCCTTACGATCAGCGGTTAGTACTCTAAGGCTAGATGATAAGAAAAAATTCGCGACGCGTTGTTTTAATTTTGTGGAGGCAATGTGGAAATTTTGTTGGGGTCTTGGCAGGCGTGAGAAGCAAGCTGAGATTCCCAAAACAAAAAGCGTGTTGCTCTAAGCAACACGCTTCCTATCTTCCCTGCAAGTGAGCCCGACAAAAAACAGGGGCGTCACCTGTCCGGGTTGAAAGAGGGTTCCGCTTGTGGACGGGCGATCAAGCCCGATCAACAAGATATTGCAACTTGCCAAAAGGACGTGACGGATTCAATCCTCCAGCTTGTACCCCACCCCGCGCACCGTGTGAATGACGTCTTCACGCCCCGTTGTTTCGCCGATTTTCTTTCTAATCCGGTAGATATGATAACGGATGGGGCTATTATCCTCCCAGGGCTCGCTCTGGTATCCCTGCACTTCACTCATCAATTCTTGCGCCGAAACGACGCGCGGCGCTTCAGCAGCGAGATAAGCCAAAATGCTAAATTGTGTCGGGCTGAGGTCAAGGCGTTGGTCGTCGAGTCTTATCTCATGACGGTTTATGTCGACGGCCAGATTCTTCCAACAAATACAATTCTCATCATCCTCTTCGATTTCAGCCTGGTGATATTGAGTCGAAGGCGGAGCCGTTTCTTGGATAACTGCTGAGCGCAACTCTTCCAGGTTGCTGCTCAAATCGCTTTCCAGCTTGGCGAGCAAGCTGCGCTGGCGCAATTCCCGTTGGCGTTTCATCAACCCAGAGGCGACGCTCTCGCAAAGCTCAGCCGTTTTGCAAGGCTTAAAAAGATAGTCATGCGCCCCATGACGCAGGGCTTCGACCGCCGTTTCTACAGAAGCATGAGCGGTCAAGACAATGATGGCTAAATCAGGCGCTCGCTGGCGAAAAGTTTTCAGCAGCGCAATACCGTCCATGCCTCTGAGTTTGAGATCAATCAGGGCTAAATCGAAATTCTCCCCGGCGATACACTCCAAGGCAGCCTCGCCGCTCTCCACAGCAACAACTTGATAATCATTGCGCTCAAGTGCTTCTTGCAAATAAAAACGGATAGCGGCTTCATCGTCGACTACCAGCACTTTAGCTCCTTGAGGCATAAAAACTCCTTCTTGTTCTCTCTTTTCTCGTGCATTCATCCGTAAATCTTGTTTCATGGTTGTTCCACCGGCAGGCGGATCGTAAATGTCGTTCCATGGTCTAACTGACTGGACACATCGATGGTGCCGTTGAGCGATTGAATAATGCCATAGCTGATATACAACCCCAAGCCGGTGCCTTTTTCCTTGGTGGTGAAGAAAGGCTCGTAGATTTGATCGATGGCTTCAGGGGACATCCCTTTGCCCGTATCGCTAACCTCGATTTTCACGGCCGGGCGGGCGATTTGGTCATGATTACGCTGCAACAAATCCGGTGTCACCGAGACGGACAACGTGCCTCCCTCCGGCATGGCGTCGACGGCATTGAGCACCAGGTTGAGGAAGACCTGCTTGAGGTGCCCCGCGTTGGCCTCGATGATGGGGGGTGGACCGTTCCAGGTGGTCTCGACGCCGACATGGCTGTGCTGCAACTGTTTGGCTGCCAACCCCAAAACACTCTCAAACACCTCGGCAACATCGGTAGGGCGATACCCCTCCTCGGCAGGTCGATAGAAATCGCGCATCCGCCGAACGATGACGGCTATCCGGCCAATTTCCTCATTGACGGTATCAAGATAACGGCGCATCTTGTCCTGTCGCTGGGTGCTGGCCATCTCCTCGCCAAACAGGGTCAGGCATCCCTGGATGGCCTGGAGGGGATTGTTGATCTCGTGAGCGACCGAAGCGGCCAAGCGGCCAAGGGCAGCCATCTTTTCACTTTGGATCAAATGTGCCTGGGCGCGCTCGCGTTCGAGAAGCAACGCTTTGAGATCCTCGTAGAGGCGGGCATTATCCAATGCCACAGCGAGTGTCGAGGCCAGCGATTGGAGCGTGCGCAAATCTTCGTTTGTATAGGCGGTAGGGTTTTCACTGATCACTTCAATCACCCCAATCTCGCTTTCGGCTGTCAACAAGGGAGCGGCCATCAGGGAACAGGTTTGCAGGCCGGTTTGCTTGTCGACGCGCCTGGAGAAACGCTGATCTTTTCGAGCGTCATCCACCAGGACAGCCTGGCGATGCTCCAGCGCCCAGCCGGCAAATCCCTCCCCCGGCTCTAACAAAACATCGATATCAATAGGGTCCTTGCCGGTCAGCGCCTTGATGAAAACCATCTTGCCCGTGTGTGGTTCAGGCTGGAGCAAGGAGACATGCTCCGCCTGGAAGAGACGCTGTACCCGAGTGAGGGCGCTGTCGACCAGCGCGTTGTAATCAAGTGTGCGCGTTAGCGCCAAGCCAATCTCGTTGAGCAGAACTAATTCCTCGGCGCGATCACGGGTGCTGGTGTATAAACGGGCATTCTCCAGCGCAACGGAGGCGATCGAGGCGACCGCTTCAAGCAGATTGGCATCTTCTTCGCTAAAATCTCCCTGGCGTTTATTAATGATCTCGATAACGCCAATCAACTGGTCATGAAAGATCAAGGGCGCGCAGAGGAGCGAATCAATCTCAAAATCGACCGAATTGTCAAAACCGACATACCAACGAGGGTCGTCGCTGACATCGTTGAGATAGGTCACCTCCCGATTTTCGGCAACCCAACCGGCAACGCTTTTGCCCGCCGGAATGCGCTGCCCAAGCAGATCTTCATGGGAGGCGCTCATAAAGACCAGAGCGCCCGAATCGGAGTCGATTTCCAAGATCGCTCCATCGCGTGCCTTGATTGCCTGGCAAGTCATCTCGATCACGTTTTTCAGAACGACATCCAACTCAAGCGATGAACTCGCCGCAGCAGCGATAGCGTTGATGGTGCGTAAACGGTCGACT
>CAZXXW010000093.1:6765-14670 GCA_964644835.1 uncultured Anaerolineales bacterium | reverse complement strand
GGATGTAAGCGACCTTGAAGTCATCGAGATGGTCGATATTTTCGGCACCAGAGCGGCGCCCGTGGACATTTCGATTGCAGGTTGGTACGCCTATTTAGCCGAGGGGGATGCGGGGATGCAGTCTGTGCGCGTCAAGACGCCCAGCAACATGGTCGAAGCAGATATCGAATCCACGTGGGGTTTAAGCGATAGCCGTCAGGTAGTAGCGCTGAAAGCGTTTGAGCGTTTGTACGTCGCCGATGGCGAGAATGGCTTACATGTGTTCGATATCGCTATCCCCTTAGCTCCAACAAAGTTATACCCTCAGGAGGCGAACCAAGCTGAACGTGAAGGAGAGATCGTCGCTGTTGATGTCGTCGAAGACGAAAATATGGTTTTGGCCGTTGATAGCTTGGGCGGGATGCGAGTTTTCTATCCTGCCAACGGTACAAACATACGAGAAATTGATTTCGGTGAGGGAGATTTCGGCACCGGGCTTCCCCGGATTGCAGGAATTGATTACTCCCCCAACAAGCCTAGAAATTTCCACATGATTGCTATCACCGACGAGGGTGCTTTACGCACTTACCATGGCTCCGAATCGTTGACAGTTGCCTCGGATTACGCCGGGTTCTACGAAACACCGGGAAGGGCATCTCTGGGCGATGTGATAGGCTCTTTGTGGCGTACGGCCGAGGCGATATATGGGCAGGTCAAAACGCTCGGTAGTCAAGTTGCTGCCGGTGATCTTTCCTATGCTCAGCTTCCCTCTGCACTTCTCAATGCAATCCTCGAAACCTGGAACAAACATATCCATCGTCGTGTAAATAGAGCGCTTGTTTTAGCCGTCTTGGGAGCGCTTGCCTTCTGGGGCATGATGTTGCTGGTGATGGTCTTGACCTCCGCCACGCTTTTACCCGTCCGCTTCAATATGTATACCTGGTGGGAGGTTTTCTACCGTTTGCGACGCTATCTGGGCGGTGGTCATGCTCCGGTGGTCTTTGCCGAGGAGGGAGAGAAAATCGTCCAATCCGATGGTTTTGCGGAAACAGGCCCCAGTTTTGTGCGCGTTGATGCTTGTAGCGCCGTCGTTTTGGAGCGTGAGCCTTTTGTCCCCCGTGGTTTGGCCCGCTGGGTGTGGATTCTGTCCGGAAAGCATCCCCGGCAGGGTCTCCAACCGAAGGTGGAAGGCACGGGAATTACGTTTACCCGTTTTGGGGAAACCGTTTTGGGCGTTGCCGATTTGCGTAAGCAAATCCGCTTGCGCTTGGGTGTCCTGGCGCGCACTCGTGACGGTATTGAGGTCAAGAATAATGTTTTCGCTTTGGTAACTTTAGGACAGGATCCAGATGTCATTAAAGTAACCTATATCGGCGATGAAGAAAAACCTGAAAATTTGCGTTTGGTGGCATTAGGGGAGCGACCTCCCGATGATGAAAAGGCGACAAGCCCTTATCCGGTTCAGATTATCAGCAAGCTTGAAGAAGATATTCTTGATCCCGCTGATCAACGCGAAGTCCATCGCTTTGTGCAGGCATACCAGGCGGGACAAATCGTCGAGCCGCAAAAGAGCAAGGAACGGAAATCCGGCTGGCGACCCTTCAAATTGGATGAAGATCGCGTCTTTGCTGCCCTTCAATCCGAACCTTATGATGTTGACGAGAAGAAGATAAGCGATTGGACCGAAATTGCCGCTCATCACGCCGTCGAAATATACCGAAATGCATTATCACAGGAAACCTTTGATAGTTTGTATTATCCCGAGGATTCGGAAAAGTTTCCTTTGGGTGACTTAAAAGCTCATGTTCGTAGGAAGGTGGTCCATCAGGGCATCTTAGCGTTTCAGTACGTCCGCAAGAAAGACGGTTATTCTTTTGTAGAAGGGGATGTTTGGCATCCTGACGATGTTGAAACATATCCGGTTCGAGAACTGAAGGCTCACAAAGTACTGCGCTCGCGAGGGATGAAGGTGATCACCGTTGGTGTGACCGATTTGCGTCCGACGCAAAAATCGGTTCGAGATCGATATCTGTTTGAGAATTGGCGCGCATCCTGGCAGCAGGATGCTATGATCACAGCGGCAGACCACGATTTGCAGGTGATGCGCTTGAAGAATCAGGCCCGGGTTCATGCTCAGCGTGAATTGTCTTCAACGCTCAAACGTATTCTTGAGATGAAAGGTCTCGATCGTGATGCCCTCGCCGTTCGGGTCTATCAGGCATTGGAAAACGTCAGCGCCGATCCTGCCACCCGCAAGATCCTCCCCAGGGATGCGGTTTATACCATGCGGATGCTTAAATCTCTCCTTTTGCCTGGTGGCGAAGAAGAAGATGAGAAGGGTTTCCTCGATGAGAGCGATGGGGAAGCAGAGGGGCCGGTGCCGGATGACCAAGACGACGAAGATGAAGCTGATTCCGGGAATTGAAATATCCTAAAGAGAGTTCTCGACCATGAGAAGAAGAATCCAAGCGACACTTAAAAATCCTCTATCAGGAGATCGTATCTGGGGCCGGTTTCGCTTAGTTGGATTGTTTGTGATCATTTTTATCATTGGGAGTGTCGGTCTGATTGCGTTTGGAGATTTGCAGACTGAGGACATCATTTCCGGTTGGCGCAGCCATTATTCCCTGCTCAAATTGATCCCTTTGGCTTTGCTTCGGATGTGGATTCTTTTTTGGCGCGGTTTCCGTTATTACTTGCTCCTTTTCATGGCCTTCGTAGCTGCTTTTGTGGTTGCTACCCACTATCTGAAAAATGTCTATCACTTGGAAAATTGGAAACAAGCTGCTCAATATTTGGGTGCGCTGTTATTCGCCATCCGTTATCCTCGCTTGATCGTTGATGATGGAGAGGCGCAGATTGCTCCCGGTGAACTCAATTTGGTCAAGCATATCGGTGGGCCGGGCTACTTGGTTGTCCGATCCGGTAATGTGGTGTTGTTGGAAGGCGTTGATGGCGCTCCCAGGGTTTGTTCAACTGGCACCAATTTTGTCACCCGCCGGGAAAAAATTCGCCAGATCATCCGCCTGGAAGATCGGCATGGATACATAGAAAAAGTGGAGACCTTCACCAAAGATGGTATCTATGTCCGTGTTCGCGATCTCCATTATCGCTACCGCCTGCGAACGGGCCGGAATGTCAGCGAGCAAGCCCGTCAACGCCGCGATGAATCCCAGCCTTTTTCTTTCAAGGCTGTGCTCGATATGGTTTATCAGCGTTCGGTCGGGAAGGACGGCGTCACACCCTGGCACCAATTGGTCAACGTGGCTGTTGACTCGGCGGTGACGGATTATATTCGTTCTCACC
The DNA here is from genome assembly GCA_964644835.1 of uncultured Anaerolineales bacterium. GTDB lineage: Bacteria > Chloroflexota > Anaerolineae > Anaerolineales > UBA11858 > JAYELX01. The sequence continues at coordinate 11,385 of CAZXXW010000093.1, read as the reverse complement.
GCTTTGATGAAATCGCGACACCTCGTTTTGAGGATGAAGATCCCAGAGAGCAGATTACCGAAAACCTCTACTCGGAGAGTCTCAAGAAGCGCTTGGCAGGGGTGGGAGCAGAGCTATTATGGGCAGATATGGGCCATTTTGAGGCCGTAGATGAGCGCGTTGATAAGCAATTTGTAGAAACCTGGGGTGCAAAATGGCTTGGTAATGCGAAGGTCAAACGCGCATTTGGTGAAGCGCAGCGCACCTCTTACCTGGAGATTGGCCGTGCTGAAGCCCAGGCGGAAATGCTGTTGAGTATCATCGAAGCGCTTGATGGCGTCGAAAAATCGGATAAAAACGTTCGTTCGATCATCCTTTCGAGAACGGCTCAAATTTTGGATGGACTTGCCAGCGACGAATCGTCATCCAAAAACGCTCGTGATGAAATACCACCACCTTGATAAGGGGAACATTCCTTTATGGAAGTAAATCAAGTATATGGTTGGCTCTTTGAAAACGATGATGGTTTTTTGGGCCCAACAGTGACAAAATTTGTTCGTGAAATGTGTGCTGCCAGCAAGAATGGCAGCCCCAAAATAGCCTGGTTACTGGTTGATTGTATTCCCGGCTTATGCGATGAATACGGTGATGCTTATGAAATGGCTCAGGCACGCGTAGAATGCGCCCGCGTGGTGTATGATCTTGGTGATTTGCGAAGAGCAGGCGATTTGCTAATCCAAGCAGCCGGTTACTATAATCCTCTTGCTTATCATCGAGGAGTGACGTATTGTTTATTAGGCATCATTTATAGCGAAACGCGCGGCGGGGAAGAAAAAGCCCTTGTCGCTTGGCGAGATAGCCGGAGAATTTTTAAAAACTACTGTGAATATACTCGTTGGCTTTCGCGCAAGCAGATTGCTTCTTGTAAACAAAAACGAGACTTGATCAGTAAATCTATTGGGGATTTGATTGAAAGTTTGAACGGGGCATGAACTCCAAGGTTCATGCTCTTGAGTCCTATTGTTTAAGGTATTGCTGGCATCAATTCGGTTCTGTATTTCCAGGGGATAAATCAAATAATAACTTTTCCCAATGGTACATCTTTGTGGCCTGTTTTCACATGTTGAGCTTCATGTTGGGCGTATGCTTCATATTGTGAAATAAGTGCTTTATCAGATTCTGAAAAGGGAATATCAAGGAGATTTGATGAATGGGTGTGGTACTTTGCATGGATGTAATCCAGGGTATGGTTATAATAAATTTCTCTACTGATACCTTGAATGAGGAACACTTTGGTCATATCTAAGCTCCTTTGCGAAAAGCACTTGTAGTATAATTTTTTTTGGAAAAAATGTCATTTTAAGTCGATGCTGTTTGCTACGAGCAACGAATTTCTATATCGTTTTTGCGTAATGGATGAAGTTTCTGAATAAGTACTGTTTCTGCGTCAAACGACGCTGTAGTCCTGATGATTTTAGCAGCTTGATCCCACAAGCCTCTAGATTTTAGCACAATTGTTCTATACTTGGCAAGGTCAGGCCTGTAGGGAATTTTTATATAGCGTGCATAGATTATGAAAGAGACCTTACGAAAAATTTTCGGCAAAGTTTTTGTGCAAGTATTATTGTATTTTTTTGTAATCCTTGCTCTCTTTCTACGTTTTCGATCCCGGCCGGAACCGATCACAGATTTTATCGTTGATGGTAATTACGCTTACGTGGGGCTGGGAGAGCACGGCGTCGAAATTTTAGATATCTCTGCGTCTGAATCTCCAAAAAAGATTGGTGCTTTCGATACGTTGGGAAGGGTTCATGGGCTGGCTATTTATGGGAACAAGCTTTATGTCGCCGGTGGCAAGGGGGAGATACTGCTATTTGATGTTACCAATCCTGCTAACCCAAGGTTTTCTAACTTCATCTCGTTAAATTCTTCGGTAGATGAAGTTAACATCAGCGAAGATGGGCGATACCTCTTTTTGGCTGGAAAAGATTTTGGCCTTAAAATGTTCGATGCAGACACACTCTCTTTAATTCATCATTTCGAAGAACCACAATCGGCGGGTGATATCAAGGTCGTGAATGGACGTCTCTATGTGTCCGGTGATAGTCAACATTTGTACCGATATGATATTCACGAGCCTACTAAAATGGTGGCAACAAAGCTTTCCCTGAACGTTAATGCACCTATTCAAGGATTCTCCGTCTATGAAGATGGCATTTGGATAGCTACCCAACAGGGGGTTACCCTTTTTGTCGGTGAGAATGAAATCTCTCGTATTGACTATGGCATTGATGGAATCGCTTCGCACTTCATTGTTGATGGCAAGCGAGCTTATGTTGTCATGGGGCAGCAAGGACTGAAAATTTTTCATATTTCAGATACCTTGGAATGGAAATTGGTTGCCGAATACAAGCACTTACAAAACGTTAGCAACATTGTCCAACGAGGGAACCTCCTTTATCTTTCTGATGGTACCGTTGGGTTGAAGATTTTACGTTTTGAGCAGGCTGATCAAAACGGGGAGATTCTCCAATTAGCTTTGTACCAAACTCCTGGCGAAGCGACCATTTGGGGAGTTTTTAGCACCTTTTTGGGCCTATTTCGGGATCTGTTGTTCTTAATCTTGTTTCGGATGCTTGGAATTTCTCCTGGCTATTCCGTGGTCGATTTATGGCACCGTATTCCGATTAGCGTTTGGAAAAAAGTGGGCATTCTCTCGTTCGGAATACTTGTATATGGTTTAGTGATGCTCATCGGCCTATATTTGATCTCAAATTTTATTCTTCCGGTCTATACTTCTTTGAAGAAGCGTAAGTTATTCAAGCAGCTTTTGAGCTATTTGCGTGGCCAACACGGGTTTGTAACATTTGTGAAAAATGGAATGGAAAAATCCCGAGAAGGAGATTTTCAAGGCGGGAAGCGTGGTATTGTTATCGCAGGGTTAAATAGTGCAGCCGTTTTAGAAAAGAATGGTGCTGCTCGATCAGTTGGGCCTGGCATACATATCTCAAATCCGGGTGAAAAAGTGCGTGGAACGGTCGACTTGCGACGTCAAATTCGGACACGCCCTGCTGTTAGTGCACAAACCCGTGATGGTATCGAAGTGTCTTGCCTCGTGTTTACGCTATTCACGCTTGGCGAAGAACCTGATGTGGTCAAAGTTACTTATGATGGTGAACCTGTTGCTGAGAATTTGCGTGTACTATCGGTCGAAAAAAAATGGCGGTCAAGGGGGGAGAGGAATCAAAACGCATACCCGGTTATGGTTGTGGGCGGTTTCCAGGACGTTTTAACACCGGATGAAAAGGATGAGATTCATCGCTTTGTTCAGGCGCATCGCCAAGTCGAATTTGGCACCTTGCACCAATCTGCTAAGAAGAGACATCATCCGGGCGCTCCTTACAGTTTCAATAGCGAACGAGTTTTTCAGAGTATCGCTTATCAGCCTTATGATATTACGGAAGAGGAGATAAAAAATTGGGCAGAACTGCCTGTCTTTGTTGCTGTAGATGTTTTTAGAAAGTTATTAGCCCAAGAAGTGTATGATAATCTCTATAACCTCGCTAATAGGAATAGTGGAGAATATGATCTTGCGCAGTTGAAAAATAATTTTCGCGTGCGGATGAGGCATTTGGGCATTTTGGCTTTTCAGTATGTCGAGAAGAAAGACAGAGTCCCTTTGCATAAGGGAGATTTGTGGAATGAGAATCTGTTTAGAGTTTTTCCTATTTGTAAATTCCGAACTCCAACTGTGCTTCGGCGGCGGGGCATCAAAGTGATTGCTGCCGGCTTCTCAGAATTAAAACCGAAAGACAGAGATGTTCGGTCTAATTATTTGTTTGATTATTGGCGCGCTTCATGGCAACGAAAAGCAGCTTTAATTCAATCTGATCTTGAATTACAAGCTATGCGGATCAGAAACGATGCTCGAATTCAGGCCCAACGGGACGTGGCCTTTACACTTTCGAAAATCTTAGAAACGACACAATACTCTGAAGAGGCTGTAGCTTTGCGCCTTTTTCAGGCTCTGGAGAGCGTCGCCAATGATTCTATTACCAGAGATCTTCTTCCCCGCGATGTGATCTCTTTGATGCAAAATGTCAAGTCTATCTTACTTGATGAAAATTGAATAATCCGCTATCTTTCGATATGTTACATCGTTTTGACTTTTTATTTCGTTTACGAATTTTTGAAACAAGGATAGGTTGTTGCTTATGGGTTTAAGCTTCAAAGCGGTTTTGAGTTCAGAGAAGAAGCGCGGCGCCTTTAGATTCATTCCTTTCTTGTTCATGGTGATCTCGTTTGGAAGTATAGGATATCTTCTTTTTGAGGATCTCAGTTTGCTTTGTTTAGTCAAGCAGTGGCAAGCCCGGATCATTTACTTACGGTTAGTCCCTGGCTTTGTATTAGCACCTTTTTTCTTTGTGTTTCGCGGTTGGCGATATTTTTCTTTTGTTCTCCTGGTTTTGCTAGGAGCTTTGCTATTCAGCGCTCGGTATGTCAAAGAGATCTATGGATTGCCGACATTTAAAACGGCTTTAAGATATTTGATCGCATGCTTATTTGGGGAGTGGTACCCAACGTTAGATATTGAGAATGGGGAAATGAAAGTCTCGCCAGGTGAATTCAATCTGTTAAAGG
>CAZXXW010000093.1:0-6755 GCA_964644835.1 uncultured Anaerolineales bacterium | reverse complement strand
AAATTGGTGGCCCAGGTGTGTTGACCGTCAAGCCTGGTAATGTGGTTTTGTTAGAACGTTTAGAAACGCCTTCCCGCGTTTGTGGACACGGGAAGCATTTTGTTTCTCATCATGAGCGAATTGCAGAAATTATTGATCTAAACGATCAACAGGGTTTTGTTGAACAAGTAACGGCGACAACCAAAGATGGTTTGCAGATTAAGATACGTGATATCCATTATCGTTATCGTTTACGACTGGGGCGAGGAATTGGGGATTATGCTCAGCGAACGAAGGACGAGCCGTATCCATACTCAATTCGGGCCGTTCGTAATATGGCTTATAATCGTGCTGCCCGCTTATCTTCTGATGGTGATGGCAAGACGGAGTTAGTACCCTGGGATCAGTCGATCATGTCGGCTGTCAAAGGGGTGATCACAGACTACGTTAGGGATAATGTGTTTGATGATATAATGGCTCCTGGTTTTCACGATAAAGATCCAAAAGCTGAGATCAAGAACAACTTTGAGTCTCAGAGTTTTCGATCTCGATTGAATAACCTCGGCGCTGAACTGTTATGGGTGGATATAGGTCACTTCGATGTTGCTAATGATGAAGTAAAACGGCAACGTATTAAAACTTGGGGGGTTAAATGGGCTGGTGAAGCAGATGTAATACGAGCTATCGGAAAGGCACAAAATGTCACTCATCGAGATATGGTTCGGGCCGAAGCCCAGGCGGAAATGTTAATTAGTATTATTGAAGCACTTAACCAGGTATTGAAACTTGATGATCGCAACACCAATAAAGAAGACTTAAAAAGAAAACATATTAAGAATATTATCATTACACAGATTGCTCGAATATTGGAGGCTATGACAGAGAGGGATGAGGAAGCTTCACACTTGCCTCTAGAAAAATCAGAACTACCTCCGCCCTCACCACCAAAATCAGAGTAGTGCAAAGGATCAAGGCAGTGATTACGTTAGAAGATATGTACCGATGGTTAAATCGATTTGACAATAAGGATACTTATCTTTCTGAATCTGTGAATTTATTGATTGCTCAAGCCGATGCTGCTTTGCACGAGAATAAAAATTCAGAAGCTTGGTTGCTTATTGATCGTGTCCTTTGTATTTGTGACAATTACGCTGGTCATCATAAAGAAAAAGCGGAGGTGCGTGTGAAATGTGCCCGGATAGTTTATCACACGGGCAATCTGATTGAAGCGTTAAAGCTATTAGAGGAAGCTAAAGGAAGATATTATAGTGATCACCATAATTGCGGTGTAGTATTGTGGATGTTGGGGTATATATCCTGGCAGATCCCTTCTAAGCATGATGACGCTATTGGTTTGTGGATGAGAAGTATTAGGCGATTTGAATTAAGCGCAAAGAATAAATCAAGTGACAGAAATGCAGTTATGTGGTACCACGACTATTGCCAAGAAATGAATAGGTCTCTCAAAGAAGCGATTGCCAATGATGGTGTCTAAACGCGGTTTCAATTTTGAGGTTGTGAGGTGTATGTATGGACTCTATTGTTGATGAACGATTTGACTATGATGTGTTTATTTCTTATAGCCATGCAGACAAACAATGGGTAAAAGAGCAACTTATCCCCAGACTACAAGATGAAAAGTTGAAAGTATGTGTTGATTATAGAGATTTCCGTCCTGGTTCTCCAAGTGTAAAAGAGATGTGCCGTGCGGTTGAGAGAAGCAGAAAAACGATGTTGGTGTTGACCCCCAATTATTTGAACAGCGCTTGGGGAGAATTTGAGCGTTTGATGTTACAAACTCATGATCCGGCCAATCAAAGGCGTCGTTTAATCCCCTTGCTAATGGAAAAGTGTGACTTACCTCTCGAAATTGAATATCTTACCTATGTCGACTTTACCGATCCCATGGCATTGGACATTGCTTGGGCGCGTTTGATTGATGCTTTATTCGCAGAAGTTTCTCCTCAGCCACCTGCTCAGGACCGAGCGGGTAAACTGTTGAAGTTGCTTCAGGAAGCCACCTTTGATTCCGAATTAGTTTATGCAATAAAAAGTTGGCTATCTGAGAACTCCGCACATCCAGTTTGGGGGCATATGTGGAAGGGACTGATTGAATTAGATCGAGATGATCTGGAACTCGTTCAAATTGGCAAGATGTGGCTTTATGAGCAGCCAAGACATACGCAGTGGCCGATAGTTTGGCAATATTTATTTGATTTTTTAGCATCCTATGATGATTACATTTCTATGGGCAAGACATGGCTCAGTGAAAATGGGAGTCATGGAAAGTGGCTTGATGTATATCAACGTTTATTTGAAAATAATCCTGATGATCCCGAACTCCATTCATTAAGAGAAGATCGACTGAGAGAAAGCTTGTGAGAAAAAAACAAAGTCCATTTCGCTTTTCCCCTGGGGTCTCCCGAGCTAAGAAGCTGGAGAAACCTCTCGTCGCTCTGGAGACCACCGTGCTGACCCACGGTTTACCTTACCCCAAGAGCATTCAACTGGCCCAATGCATGGAAGAGATTGTCCGTCAGGAGGGGGCGGTACCGGCGACCATCGGCGTGATCGATGGGAAGATTCACATTGGCCTGGAGCCGGAACAAGTTGAAACATTGGTATCCAGTTCCAACTTGCACAAGATCAGCCGCAGGGATTTTGGGCCGACGATTGCCCAATCGGCGAGCGGAGGCACCACCGTGGCCGGCACCTTGGTCGCTGCCCAGGCAGCCGAGATCAGCGTGTTTGCTACCGGCGGCATCGGCGGAGTCCACCGTGATTCCCCCTTTGACATCTCGGCTGACTTGCCTCAGCTTGCCCGTACGCCCGTTGTGGTCGTTTGCGCCGGGGCCAAGGCGATCCTGGATTTGCCCGCCACGTTGGAATATCTTGAGACCGTCGGCGTCCCCGTAGTCGGATACCAGACGGACGAATTCCCGGCCTTCTATTCCATTGAGAGCGGTTTGCCCGTCAGCGCCCGCGCCGATTCGCCCGAGGATGTCGCTGCGATCGCCAACGCTCACTGGGGCTTGGGGTTGGAGAGCGCTGTATTGGTGGCCGTCCCTCCCCCTGAAGATGTCGCCCTTCCCGCCAGCGAAGTACACGGAGCCATCGAGCAGGCCCTGGCAGAAGCCCAAGATCAAGGCGTGCGCGGCCAGGCTGTCACGCCCTTTTTATTGGGCCGGGTGAGCGAATTGACCGGTGAAGCCAGCTTGAAAGCCAATCTCGGTTTGTTGCATAACAATGCCCGCGTGGCGGCCAGAATTGCCAAGGCTTTGACCAAAAGAAACATAATCCGAACGATCTAATTGCTCAAACAGAAAAAGACATCCGAAATCTCTGGGGACTTCGGATGTCTGCTATTTAACGCACTCAGTGTTTAGGGCTCTCTTGTTGGGGTGGGCCAGCGGGTGATTGTCGCCGTGGGGGTGATCGGTGTTGCCAGGGGCCGCCGGGTGATCGTTGGTGTTTGGGATGGGGGAGGTGGGAAGGTTGGCCGCGGAGTCGCGGTGACGGACGGCGTTCTGGTTGGTCGCGGCGTTCGCGATGGCGTTGGCGTTGGCGTTGATGTGGCCGGCAGTGTCGACGAGACTGTCGTGGTGGGGGAGACCATCAGCGTGGAAGTGGCCGTTCCCGTGGGTGTGCGCGTTGGCGTCAGGGTAACCGTCGGCGTGGAAGTGGCCGGAGCGCCCTCCACCGTGAATGTGCCCACCCGCACCCAGTCAAGCCCCAGGAAAACCTGAACCTGGTACACACCAGGGAGCCAATCTTCTGCATCCGGTGCCCATTCCGAGAATCCGGCACCACCTGTGCCGCCCACCCAGGGGGCTGTCTCGAAGTGAACCAATTCGCCTTCCCGGTACCATAAAGCTGTCCACTGGACGTTATCGGCCATGCCATCGTAGGTGAAATAGGCGTACATCTCACCAACAGGGTTTGTAAAGGTTTCGGATGGTTGAATTGGCCGGTAGAGTGAGTCAACGCCTTGATTGGTGAATTGCAAGGGGCTAAAGGCGGCGTCCGCCGGAGGGGTGAGATTGCCTTCAAATTGGGCTTCGATAGCCATGGGGATGTGCGGAGAAGGTGTGATCGTAGGCGTGTTGGAGATCTCCGGCGTGAGGGTAATAGTCGGCGTCAGCGTAATCGTTGGTGTTAATGAGATCGTTGGCGTTTGGCTGATGGTTGGGCTTAACGTCGGCGTCACCGATGGAGGATAGAAGCTGTAGATCGCTGGTTCTGCATAGGTATTGAGCACAAAGATCAACACGCCCAGAGAGACAAACAGGAGCAAAAGTTTCCAGCCGCGGACCATCTGGTCGCGGCGGATGCGAAAATAGGGGCTTTTTCGCCCTTTTTGAATCGCATTGATCCCATTGATCAGACTGATGATGCCAAAAATGACAGCCAGAACCATGGCTGTGACAACACCGGTGCGAACGTCAAGATTTTGGAACATAACCCACTTTTCGCGTTCTTTCTAGGATGAAGAAGCCGATTCCGCCATCACAGGATTTTCGAGCTTTCCAATCCCTTCAATGCTGATTTCAACTTGATCGCCTTCCGAAAGCTGGCTTACACCGGCAGGCGTGCCTGTCAGTATTAGATCGCCGGGCTCGAGAGTCATAATCGAGGAAATAAAAGCGATCAATTGCTGCACCCGGAAGACCATATCCCTCGTCGAGGCCATTTGGCGCATTTCGCCGTTGATGTGGCAGGTGATCAGACCATCGGCGGGGTCGAAGTCAGTTTCGATCCACGGCCCCAAAGGGCAAAACGTATCGAAGCCTTTGGCCCGCGTCCATTGCGAATCACTGCGCTGCAAATCCCGCGCGGTGACATCGTTAGCAATCGTATAGCCTAAAACGTGAGCGATAGCATCTTCCGTTGTAATCCCGCGGCCGCGCCGCCCGATGACGACGGCCAGTTCGGCCTCCTGTTCAACCTGCTGTGATTGCGGTGGCAGCACGATCGCATCGCCGGGACCAATCAAAGAGGAAGGCGGCTTGAAGAAGATCAGCGGGACTTTGGGCACATCGGCGTTGTGCTCCTTGGCGTGGGCGACATAATTTCGCCCTACGCAAATGATCTTGCTCGGCAGCACTGGCGGCAGGATTTTGACTTCCTCGCGGGGAATCCTGGCCTCGCTGCGCTGAAATTCGGTGAAGATATTGCCGTCGATGGAGCCGACTTGATCGTCTAGCATCCAGCCCCGTCTGGGAGCTTCGTCTTTGACTTGATAGCGGATAAAACGCATGATTGCAATGTCATCCTTGCTGGTAGAGGTAGAGATATCAACGCTTTAGAGTCTATCATAAGCCGGGCTCTGTGCGCAAATGAAATCTTTATCGACGTTGCCTTTTTTAGTTGGCTTGCACAGGAGTGTTTTCTTGCGGTATAATTTCATTTACTTGGGCGGATAGCTCAGTTGGTTAGAGCGCTTCCCTTACAAGGAAGAGGTCGCAAGTTCGAGTCTTGTTCCGCCCACTGAAAATACCCCTAGGGATAGGGGTGTTTCTGTTTTTTGACCCATATATGGCGGTTTCGCTGGTGTTGGGCTTAGGGGAAATCGATTTTCGGTGCAAGTGGGGTTTCTTTCGGACTATCCTCATCTAACTTGACAATTTGTACGATTGTGTATAGTATTACAAATATGCAAAAAGTGCAAAATTTAAATCCGTTTCAAGAGAGGATGGACTGGTTGATGGAAAGAGAACTTGGCGTTTCTGAAGCAAGACGAGAACTTAGTGATTTGATCGAAAAGGTTCAATATCAGGGTGATACATTCATCATCAGCCGCCGGGGGACACCCGCTGCGGCGGTTGTTCCTGTCAAAGTATATGAGAATTGGAGACAGCAGCGAGATGAGCTATTCAACTTGATCCGAGAGATGCAAGATGAAGCTGACCTCGATCCCGAGGAAGCTGAGATTCTGGCAGGGGAAGCGGTTGCCGCGGTTCGTGATCAGACGAAGTAGGGGATATGATCGTCGTCTTCGATACCAATGTCGTCATCAGCGCCCTCTTGTCGCCTAGAGGAGCGCCAGCCAGGGTGATCGATCTATGGGAAGAGGAAGTGTTTGACCTGGCAATATCCATGCCCCTGCTGGATGAATTAAGTCGCGTCCTTGACTATGAGCGGGTGAAAAAGTATTTCAAACAACCTCGAGAAAAAACCATCGCCCTGATCAAACGCATCCGAACTGTGGGGATCATGGTTGATCCCCAATTCGAGTTGGATGTCATAGCCGATGATCCTGACGATAACCGCATCCTGGAGTGTGCGGTCGCTGCCAGCGCATTATATATCATCAGTGGAGATGATCACTTGCTTGCTCTCGAGAAATATAAGGGAATCGTTGTCTTGCCACCGGCTGGATTTCTGGCTTTGTTGGAGGCAGCGGGGAAGCGAAAAGGATAGGAAAAATGGTTACCCAGGGGGTGGTGGATGCACCAGAATTACACAAATCTACGGCAAAAGTGCTCAAGAGGGTGATCCTTGATAAAGAGCATTTACTTGTGGAGCATAATTCCTGCCGTGTGGCTGCGATCATTCCATACGACGAATACGTGCAAATGATGCTAATACACGCTGGGTTGCTTCACGATGGTTTCTTAAAGTCACTGGGGCAAAAGAAGAGCAATGCGGGAGATGAATTACAAGCAGGGAAATGCTAGAATTCTTTTCAGATGTCGTTGCGCGAAAACATCCAGATTTTTCACCCGCTTGATATAGAGCGGTATCTGGAAATTTTGAAAAAAGAATATGGCGCTAGA
>CAZXXW010000092.1:0-14709 GCA_964644835.1 uncultured Anaerolineales bacterium | reverse complement strand
ATGACTTGGATCTAGCTGGGAACAACGCCTCGCTCAGGCCGGTGGAGGTCGATTATTACACCCGCCCGCGCCGGGAAGCGGAGGTTCAACTGCTCCAGTTGTGGCAGGCTGAGGCCGCCCGAGGCGGGAGTAAGGCTTGTGGCGAATTGAACGTCATTTCGCGGGTCAGCGGATATGAAAAATTTCGCTGGGAAAATGGCGAAAAGCTGGGCTTCGAGGAGCTTGACTTACCCCCTTCAGAGTTGCTCACGGCGGGTTACTGGCTCTCGCTGGACGACCAAACCGTGGAAGCGATCCGTGCGGAGGGACTCTGGCGAAACGACCCCAACGACTACGGCCCGTCCTGGCCGCGGCAACGGGACGCCGCCCGCCACCGGGATGGCTATCGCTGCCAGGTCTGCGGCCAACCGGAGGGTGAAAAGGGGCATCACGTTCACCACAAAACCCCCCTGCGGGCATTCGAGACACCTGCGGAGGCGAACCGACTCTCCAACCTGGTGACGCTTTGTGCCGCCTGCCACCGCCGCGCCGAGAACACCGTGAGCATCCGCAGCGGGTTGGCCGGGTTGGCCTATGCTCTACACCACCTGGCGCCGCTCCTGCTGATGTGCGACTGGCGCGATCTGGGCGTCCATACCGACCCGAAATCCCCCTTAGCGGAGGGAAAACCAACCGTTGTCATCTATGAGACGATCCCCGCGGGAATTGGGTTCAGCCAGCGGCTGTATCAAAACCATCAAACGCTGCTCAGCCGCGCCGATGAACGGGTGCGCACGTGTGATTGCGCCGATGGTTGTCCTTCGTGTGTGGGGCCCGGTGGAGAGGAAGGATCGGGGGGAAAGAAAGAGACATTAGCTATTTTCGAGGCCTTGGTGAAGAAGTAAAATGCTACGTCGTTGTACAAAGACGGTACTCCGCGCCTTGCTGCGCGCCTGACTACGAACCATTAGCCGGGGCGACTTCGACGAGCGTCAACAATATTCGGCAAGCGCTCCAAACGGTCTAAAACGCGGCTAAGATGGCCGATGTCGCGCACTTCGAGGATGAGATCAAAGACTGCCATATTGCGATGATCAACATCGACATAGGCCTTGTTCATGTTAACCCCCTCTTCCGAAAGCAGCGTGGAAACATCGCGAACCAGGCCGTCGCGATCGTATGCTTTGATTTGGACAGGGACGGGAAATGTATTTTCCAATTCGCCCCAGGAAGCTTCAACGAGCCGCTCACGGTCGTTGATGTTGAGAATGTTGGGACAATCCTTGCGGTGGATCGTCGCACCGCGGCCGCGGGTGATATAACCAACAATGTCGTCGCCAGGGGCCGGGTTGCAACATTTTGCCATCCGGGTGAGCAAGCCCTTCAAGCCACGCACATTGATGCCATCAACCGGTTTTCGTTCGCCCTCTTCTTCCTTTTTTGTCGGCAGCTTGAGAGCGTCTTCTTCGTCTTCGATCAAAACCAACTCATTGGCTATCTTGGTGAGAGGCAGATCGCTGCGACCGATCGCCGCGGCCATTTCGGAGACTTTTTTGAAATTCAGCGAGCGAGCAAGGTTTTCCAGATTGACATCGGAAAGGCCAAGCTGACGCAATTCGCGCTCCAACAATTCGCGCCCATGCTTGACATTTTGATCATACGCCTGACGCCGGAACCAACGGCGCACCTTGGCACGGGCGCGCTGCGTTTTGATCAGACTAAGATGGGGGTTGAGCCAATCCCGGCTAGGGCCGCCGCGCTTGGCGGTCAAAATTTCTACCTGGTCGCCAGTTTGAAGCTCGTAATCCAAAGGAACCAGCTTCCCGCCGATTTTGGCACCGCGGCAGCGATGGCCAACCTCAGTATGAATGTGATAAGCAAAGTCGATCGGCGTGGCGCCCTGGGGCAGATCAATAATGTCGCCCTTCGGAGTGAAAACGTAGACCCGGTCGCCGAAGACATCTGATTTCATCCCGTCGACAAATTCCTGGGCGTCATCGACATCCTGGCGCCATTCCATCAATTGGCGCAAATAGAGAATGCGCTGCTCGAAATCGGGATCATGATCGACGCCTTCTTTGTAGCGCCAATGGGCGGCGATGCCGTATTCGGAATTTTGGTGCATTTCGCGGGTGCGGATCTGCACTTCCAGGGTGCGGCCATCATCATAGACAACGTCGGTGTGCAAAGAGCGGTAGAAGTTCTCTTTGGGGACGGCGATATAATCATCAAAAGCGCCGGGAATCGGGCGCCAGCGGGCATGAATTTCTCCCAAGGCGGCGTAACAATCGGCTTTCTTCTCGACAATAATGCGAACGCCGCGGACGTCATGGACCATGTCGAATGGGACGCCTTTTCGCTTCATCTTGCGATAAATCGAATAGATGTGCTTGGGGCGCCCGGTGACCTGAAAGTCTTTCAATCCGCCCTGGTGCAAAATGGCCTCGATTTGCTCGATGATGGCGTTGACATTTTTTTCCCGGTCGGAACGGCGCACGGCCAAATTGCTGGCTATTTCTTTGTACATCCCCGGATTGATGTAGCGGAAAGAAAGGTCTTCCAATTCCCACTTCATTTGCCAGATGCCCAAACGGCTGGCCAATGGGGCGAAAATATCCATGGTCTCCTGGGCAATGCGCTGTCGCTTGTGCGGAGGCATGAATTTGAGCGTGCGCATGTTGTGCAATCGATCGGCCAGCTTGATCAGCACGACGCGGGGGTCATCTGCCATCGCCAACAACGTTTTGCGCAAATTGACCGAGGCCAGGGTGGCATCATCATGGCTTCCACTCTGATCGAAAGGTTCACGCTCGTCGTCTTCATCACCATCGATTTCGTCGGCATGATCGCTGCGCGAGACGCGCGGTAGGGACGTCAGCTTGGTGACAGCACCAACCAACTTGGCGATCTCCTCGCCAAAGTCGGCTTCGATGCCCTCTAATTCGATAGCGGTGTCTTCAACGACGTCATGCAGCAAGCCCGCGGCGACGACAGCAGGAGGGACGTGCATTTCGGCTAAGATTTTAGCGACAGCGAAACAATGAACGAAATAGGGTTCCCCCGAAGCCCGTTTTTGATCGCTGTGGGCTTCTTCTGCAATCCGAAAAGCGCGCTCGATAATTTCGCGATCAACAGGCGAATATATTTCAGGTGCTGCGTTAAAAATATCTTCAACTTGCATCTTTTATCCTCTTGCGATCAAGTATAACCACATCGACGCGTCGAAACAAGAGCGGATCAATCAAAAGAGAATAACGAATCAGCATGTTTATACATCACCACCGATAAGAAGGAGCCAATCGATCTGGCAAACAGTTTGATGCAAGCGATGATCATCATCAACAACGCGCAAGTCTAGACGCGAAAATTTCTCTTCGGCCAAGCGACAAACCACATCCACGGGAATGACATCGTCTCTGCTGCCGTGATAAATGTGCGTCGGCGTCGCTATCGGTTCGGGCACAGCGCGGAATTGGGGCCAGATCAATGCCGGGGCAAGCAGAATCAGCTTGCGAACACGTCGGGGGTGTCGGCTTGCGTACAACGCGGCCATCAAGCCTCCAAAGCTGGATCCAACCATAACCCATGGGCTATCCGGCAACATAATTGTCTCCAGATGGGCCATGCGCTCCGCAAGCGGGCCCTGAAAATCGGGGGCAAAAATGTCCGGGAAAATCTCCCGTAGCAGATTCGCTTTGTATCCCTGGCTGCTGCTCTCCAAACCGTGGATAAAGATTACTCTTTGGGATTTGCTCATTTAGCTGTATACTTTTTCAAAACACTACACTCGACGAGATGAAATTTTCTGTTACACTAGAAAACAGAATTGAAAAGGATAACTTTCAACCAAATTATAATCAACAAAGCAGAAAAAACCCCATGTCATCTCCAACCATACCCGTTCCCAGCAAAAAAATCCTTGTCGTAGAGGATAACCCCGACGTCCGCAAAGGCATTGCCAAATATCTGCAAATCGAAAATTATGTCGTCATCCAGGCAGAAAACGGCAATCAAGCGCTCAAATCACTCGAAAACTTCACCCCCGACCTGATCCTGTCTGACATTACTATGCCAGAAAAAGACGGGATCGAGTTGTATAAAGATGTTCGCAAAAACAGCCAATGGGTGACAATCCCTTTCATTTTTCTGTCCGGGGATAATTCGCCCGAGAAGCTACGAAAAAGCCGCGAACTTGGCGTCGAGGATTATCTCACCAAGCCGATCCGGCCAAAAGATTTGGTCAACACGATCAACGCGCGCTTGCTGCGTTCAGCAGAAGTGAGAGTCGCCCATATTGGCCAGGCATATTTGGAAACCGTCAAAGTGCTGGCCAATGCCATCGAAGGGCGTGATCGCTACACTCGCGGGCATGTCGACCGGGTCACCCGATATGCCACCTGGATGGCTGAGGAGTTGCGCTGGCCAGATCATCAGATCAAGACGCTCAAATTTGGTTGCCGCCTCCACGACATTGGCAAAATCATCATCCCAGATCACATTTTGAATAAAAAAGGAAGACTAACGGAAGATGAATGGCACCTGATGCGCCAACATCCCATCGCCGGGCAGAAGATCCTCCACAACATCAAACATCTCGAAGAGACACAGCCTTATATCCTCTATCACCACGAGCGCTGGGATGGAAGTGGCTATCCGGAAGGATTGAAAGGGCGCGAGATCCCGCTGGAGGCTCGCCTATTGGCCATCGCCGATATTTATGATGCCCTCACCACCGAGCGATCGTACCACCCAGCCCGGCCTCACCAGGAAGTACTCAAATATGTCCGGATGACTGCAGGAAAGGAAGTGGACCCGGACCTAGCAGAGGTATTTCTCAAGGTGATGAAAAACCGCTACAAGAAAACCGCTTGATGGCCGCATGACGTTGGATTTCCCGCAAGCAAAGCGGCTCGTTCTCGTCGTTGAGGATAATCAACAAGTCCGGAGAGTGATCGCCAAGGCCCTTGCACTTGAGGGATACGTTACCCAAGAAGCAACCGATGGCCAAAAAGCGCTCAAGCTGATCAACGAGATCAAGCCCGATCTGATTCTCTCAGATATAAATATGCCCAACATGAACGGGTTTGAGTTCTACAAACAGTTGAGAAGCTCATCCCAGTGGGCCACGATTCCGTTCATTTTTCTGACCTCGTCGGATTCGCCCGCCTTGATCCAAGAGGGAAGAGAGCTGGGCGTAGAAGATTACATCGTCAAACCAATCGATTACAACCAACTGGCCAAGATCATCGGAGCAAGATTGTACCGGACAGCCGAAGTTGAGGCCGCCCATACAGAGAATGCCTACCTTGAGACAGTAAAATCGCTGGCCAATGCAATCGAGGGGCGCGACAGGTTTGCGCGTGGTCACAATAACCGGGTCACTTTCTATGCTTTGTGGGTTGCCAAGGCGCTAAAGTGGTCACACCATCACTTGCGAGCGCTGAAATTTGGGGCCAGATTGCACGATATCGGCAAGATTGCTGTCTCGGCGAAAACACTAAACAAACCCAAATCGCTGACCAAAGATGAGTGGACATTGATTAAACAGCACCCGGTGATAGGCGCCAAGATGATTCGAGGCATTCATTACCTCAACTCAGCTATCCCCTATATCTTGTACCACCACGAACGCTGGGACGGGAGCGGCTATCCAAAAGGTTTGGCCGGCAAAGAAATCCCCGTTCAGGGCCGTCTCTTGGCCATCGTCGACAGCTACGATGCTCTCACCACGAAGCGATCCTATCACCCCCCACGCGACCATCAAGAAGTGGTACAATTTCTGAAGGCGAAAGCGGGCACCTATTTTGATCCCGATTTAACCCCCATTTTCATCCAAATTATCGAAAGACATCATTCCCAAGCAACTTCTTAACAAACGGGGAGCGAAAAAGTCAGCCCAATTTAATGGTAATCATGTAGAGAAATGAAAAGAGGCCTAACGTGAATATTCGAATTGTTACTGACAGCACCTGCGATCTGCCCACTGACTTGATCAAAAAGCTCGGCATCAGTGTCGTGCCTCTATACATCAATATGGGGAATCAAGGCTACATTGATGGAGTCGACCTGACCCGCCAAGAATTCTATCAACGGTTGCCCAATGAAATCCCTCCTCCCACCACAGCAACACCGAGCATCGATACGTTTCTGAATGAGTACAAAAGGCTGATCGAGCAGGGCGCCAAACATATTTTTTCTATTCACATTTCAGAGAAACTGAGCGCCACTGTCAATGTGGCTCGCAGAGCAGCGGAGCAAATCAAATCGCTACCCCTTAAAGTGCCGGTGACAGTGATCGACTCGCAGCAAATCAGTCTGGGGACTGGTTTTGTCGTGCTCAAGGCGGTCGAATTGGTCTCCAAAGGCTTGAATGTAAAGGAAATTATGGAACGTCTGGAAGCGTTCCATCCGCGTGTATTTGTTTTTGCTGCCCTGGACACACTCGAATACCTGCGCCGCAGCGGGCGAATGAACAGCGTGATTGCCGGGATTGGCAGCCTGTTACAAGTCAAACCGCTGCTCAAGATGAATCAGGGCGAGCCGATGTCCGAGAAAGTACGCACCAAATCGCGGTCGCTTCAACGCCTGATCGATCTTGTTCGAGAAGTGAGCCCACTTGAAGAATTAGCCTTAGTGCATACCAACGCACCCAATGCGGCCGATGAACTATGGCAGAAGGTCAAGCCTCTGCTTCCCGATTTAGACAAGCCTATGTCCGTAAATGTAACCCCGGTGATAGGCACCCACCTGGGGCCAAACGCGGTCGGGTTTGCATTGATTCGAGCGACCAAATCGTAAGGTGTTTAACCAACACGAAATAGAGGAAGGATAATGGCATGGATATTCTTACAGTTCCCCAATTAATCGCCGTGATCGGCACATTCGCAACAGGCTTCTACGCCTTGTTTTGGCCCAAAGCGGTAAAAGGTTTCACCGGATTGCGCTTCGATGACGGTCGCGGTGTCACCGAAATCCGTGCCGTGATGGGAGGCTTTTTCATTGGCCTGGCAGTGACAGCCTTTTTCCTCGACCAGCGCGTCAGCTACCCCATGCTGGGGTATACCTATTTGGCCGTCGCCGCCGTGCGTCTGGTCTCCATGTTCGTGGACGATTCGGTGGTCAAATCCAACATCATCAGTCTCGTCGTCGAAATCGTCTTCGGCGTCGTTCTCGTACTCTAAACCCAAGGAGGAAACCACGATGAAACTAGCCAAAATCATTGCTTGGATCGGATTGTTAGCGATGAGCGCCGTTTTAGTCTACGGCTTCACGACAGGAAATTTCAGTGAGGATGGCAGCGAAATTCTCGCCAACCCGTGGGGGGTCGTCTCGCTGGTCGATCTTTATGTCGGCTTCATCCTCTTTTCCGGCTGGATTGTCTACCGGGAGAAATACGCGCCCGTTGCCGCGCTGTGGGTCCTCCTGATGTTGGTGCTGGGATTCTTTGCCGGCGCGCTGTACACCCTCATAGCGCTTTACACAAGCCGCGGCGATTGGCAGCGTTTCTGGCTGGGGACGAGAACCAAACCACAAAGCGATGAATAAGCTCCAGGAATTGGTCGAAGAATTCAAGACCGTACTGGGCGGCGGCAGCCGAATCATCGATGTCCTCGTCCCGCCGCTGGTCTTCATCCTGGTCAACCGCTTCGCCAGTTTGACCATCGCCACGATCAGCGCTTTGCTGATCGCCGTCGGTCTGCTTGCTCTGCGCCTGGCGCGGGGCAGGAGCTTTGGCTATGCCGTTGGCGGCTTGGTCAGCGCCGGATTGGCCGCCCTGCTGGCTTACCTGACCCAAACCCCCAGCGGATACTTCCTCCCCGGGCTGGTCAGTACCGGTTTGACCGTTGGGCTGGTCTTGCTCAGCCTGGTGTTCAAACGTCCCCTGGCAGCCTGGAGCAGCCATCTCACTCGCGGCTGGCCCCTGACATGGTACTTGCACCCCAAGGTACGCCCGGCGTATCAAGAAGTCACCTGGGGATGGGCCGTCTTTTTTGGGGCCCGTTTCTACATTCAACTCCAAGCCTATCTCCAGAACGACAGCGCTTCTCTCGGCATCATCCAATTGTTGACCGGCTGGCCCGCTTTGATCGTGGTACTGGCCATTAGCTACATCTACGGAATTTGGCGCCTGGGAACGCTCAATGGCCCCAGCGTGGAGGAGTTCGAACAAGACGCCGAACCGCCCTGGGAGGGACAGGCGCGGGGCTTCTAGACAACAATTCTCTCATTTTCCATCATCAACGGAATTGCACGGATTTTTTTAGTTTCATCAAGAATCCGTGTTTTTCGATGATAACATCCGCTCCGAAAAAATATCGAAAAGCAGGAAATCGAATTGACCATGACCAACATCGAAATAATCGCTGAACAACTCAAGATCAAGCCCGAACAGGTCGCCGCCACGGTGGAATTGCTCGACGAAGACAACACTGTTCCGTTCATCGCCCGTTACCGCAAGGAGGCCACCGACGGTCTGGATGAAGAGCAGATTCGTCAGATCAAAGCGCAACTCGAAAGCCTGCGCGCCTTAGACAAGCGTCGGCAAACGGTGCTCAAAACGATCCAGGAGCAGGACAAGCTGACCCCGGAACTGCGCCAAGAGATTCTCGCTGCGGAGACACGCACAGAACTGGAAGACCTCTACCAGCCCTACAAACCCAAGCGGAAGACGCGCGCCAGCGTTGCTCGCGAAAAAGGTTTACAACCTCTGGCCGACCTGATCATCGAACAGATTCACACCGCCGAATCGGCCGAACAAGTCGCGGCCCCCTTTCTTCGTGACAGCGTGGCCGATTCCGAAGCGGCCTTGGCCGGGGCAAGAGACATCGTCGCCGAGGCGATCAGCGATCACGCTGAGATCCGCCAAACGACGCGCAAGAAGGCGCTCAAGTGGGGACGGCAGATCACCGAAAAGAGCGACGATGCCGACGACCCGCGCAAGGTGTACGAGCAATATTATCAGGCCGACCTGCGCGTCGACCGCTTGCGCCCGCACCAGATTCTGGCAATCAACCGGGCCGAACAGGAAGGCGTGCTGCGGGTCAACGTTTCGGTGCCCGAACGCGATTGGCGCGGCGCTATCCAGCGCCATTTCCGCAGCGACGCCCGCTCCCCGCTGGCCGACCACCTGGACGTGGCGATCGACGATGCCGCCAAACGGCTGCTGCTCCCGGCGATCGAGCGCGATGTGCTCCGCGTTTTGACCGAACAGGCTGAGGCCCACGCCATCCAAGTCTTCGCTAAGAACCTGCGCGCCTTGCTCACGCAACCGCCCCTGAGCGGGCACGTGGTCATGGGCATCGACCCCGGATTCCGGACCGGCTGCAAAGTCGCCGTAGTTGATTCGACCGGGGAACCGCTGGATACGGCGACGATCTACCCACACCCGCCGCAGTCGAACAGCCAAGCTGCTGCCCAAACCCTGGCATCGTTGATTCAGCGTCACGCCGTTACCCTGATTGCCATCGGCAACGGCACCGCGTCCCGCGAGACCGAGCAACTCGTCGCCGAGCTGATCGCCAGCGCTCCGGACATTGAACTCCATTATCTGATCGTCTCCGAAGCGGGCGCCAGCGTCTATTCCGCCAGCAAGCTGGCCCGCGCCGAACTGCCTGAGATGGATGTCTCGATGCGTGGAGCGGTCTCCATCGCCCGCCGGGTGCAAGACCCGCTGGCCGAGCTGGTCAAAATCGATCCCCGCTCGCTCGGCGTGGGCATGTACCAGCACGACATCAACCAGAACGATCTCAGCGAAGCCCTCGACACGGTCGTCGAAAGCGTCGTCAATCGGATTGGTGTCGATGTGAACACCGCGTCTCCAGCCCTGCTTGAACACATCGCCGGGATTGGCCCCACACTGGCAGAGCGAATCGTCGAGCACCGCCAGGAACACGGCCCTTTCACCAATCGCGAAGCGCTGCTGGACGTCCACGGGATGGGGCCGAAGACGTTCCAACAGGCGGCCGGATTTTTGCGCATCATGGACGGCGACAACCCCCTCGACCGGACGGCGATCCACCCGGAGAGTTATCCCGTTGCCGAGGCAGTGATCAGCCGGGCGGGCTTGGAGCTGGATTCCAGCCCCGAGGAACGCCAAACCAGCTTGGAGGGATTGTGGCGCCGCGTCCCCCCAGATGCGTTGGCTGCCGAACTGGACACGGGAATCCCCACCCTGGAGGATATCTGCGAGCAGTTGATCCACCCTGGACGTGACCCCCGGGAAGATCTCCCCAAGCCGATTCTGCGCAGCGACGTGCTCTCCATGGACGACCTCAGCCAAGGGATGAGGCTCCAGGGTACGGTCCGCAACGTTGTCGACTTCGGCGCCTTCATCGATATCGGCGTCAAACAAGATGGGCTTCTCCACCGGTCGAAAATTCCCGCCGGTGAGCAGCTTCAAGTCGGCGATATCATCGAGGTGAGCATCCTCAAGGTGGAAAAAGAGCGCGGCCGCATTTCATTGGGCTGGGCAAGCTAACCAGTCCAAGTTGGGGGAATTTCTTATAGAATGATAAGATTTTTCTTACGTTTTTCATATACTCCTTTTTTATACTGAAGAGTAGTTCAAGCAGCGAACTTCATATTTTCTATAACTCAAAGGAGGTTTGTATATGTATCGACGATATAGACCACTCTCTATTTGGCGGGAAATGAACGAGTTACAGCGCGAATTGAATCGTGTCTTTGAAAGCTATTCTTCTGGACGCACGGACACAGCGCCCAGCTTCCCGCCGGTTAACGTTTGGGCCGACGAGGAGAGCACCTTGATCACAGCCGAATTGCCCGGGATGACCAGCGACGACATCGAAATCGACGTCCTGGAAAACACGCTGACGCTCAGCGGTGAGCGCGAAGCCGAAGAGTTGCCTGAGGGCGCTCGCTATCATCGCCAGGAACGAGGGTACGGCAAATTCTCCCGCTCGATTCGCTTGCCTTACTCGGTCGACGTGGACAATGTTGAAGCCACCTTCAAAAACGGCGTTCTCGAAATTAAGTTGCCCCGCACCGAGAAAGATCGACCCAAGAAGATCGAAGTCAAGGTCAGTTAAACGGAGGAAACGATGGCTGCTGAAAACAAAGAACTAGAAGTAAAAAAAGAAGAAGTATCCACAGAAGAAAGTGAACGCACCCGTGAGTGCCAATGCTTCGTCCCTCGCGCCGACATTTATGAAACTGACGAGGACATTGTTGTACTCTTGGATATGCCCGGCATCGAGAAAGATGAGATCGATGTCAGTTTGGAGAAAAATATCCTCACGGTGAACGGCTATGTCAAGATCGAAACGCCGGAAGGGTATTCCTTAGCGCTCAACGAATATCGCCTCGGCGATTATGAGCGCACCTTCCGCATCTCCAACCAGATCGACCGCGAAGGAATCGAAGCTGAGTACAAGAACGGCGTTCTGCGCCTCACACTGCCGAAAGCGGAAGAGGCCAAGGAACGCAAGATTCCGGTGAAAGCCGAGTAAATTTTCGAGTTCGAACTAACACGCTGATTGAAAAGGAGGTAAATTAAAATGGCTATCACAGATTTACTGCCTTGGAATCGCAATAAGGACGAGCTTGAAATTCGACGAGAGCCCGAACAAGACCCGGTCTTGGCGTTGCAAGACGAGATCGACAGTCTCTTCGACGACTTTTTCAATCGCCCCTTTGGCTTGCTGCGACGCCCCTCCAGGGACTTCGAAACGCTGAGAAATTTTTCACCCAGCATCGATGTCAGCGAAACGGCCAAACAGGTCAACATCAAAGCCGAGCTTCCCGGCATGGAAGCCGATGATATCGACCTGGAAGTGCGCGACGAGATGGTTTTGATCCGTGGCGAGAAAAAGTCAGAACGAGAGCAAAAAGACGAACAATTCTATCGTCTTGAAAGAAGTTACGGCTCTTTCCACCGAAGTATTCCTTTACCCGCCGAGATCGACGTAGACCAAGCAAAAGCGAATTTCAAAAATGGTGTCTTGTCCATCAAGTTGCCGAAGGTGAAACCTTCGCAACCAAGGCGCAAAATTGACGTTAAAGTTGGATAAGCGAAACAGCAGTGAACGAAGAGAAGAGGCGGGCAGACAGCTCGCCTCTTTGCTTATCCCCTCTAGAAGTGTTATACTCACGGTGAATTTCAAAGAGAAACTTACAAGCCTAAAAACAATTTCTCATGAACCCGGGATTCCTTGAAGGTATGTTTCCTGTTTTCATGGGCAGTTGACAAAAAGGGAAATAGTTGATCCAAACTGTTGAGCAAAGCGGTTTAGAAAGAACATATGGAATATAAAGATTATTATAAAATTCTTGGCATCGACCGAGATGCATCCCAGGACGAAATCAAAAAAGCTTTCCGCAACTTAGCCCGCAAATATCACCCTGACATGAACAAGGGGGATAAAGGCTCTGAGGAAAAATTCAAGGAGATCAACGAGGCCCACGAGGTGCTCTCCGATCCCGATAAGCGCCAAAAGTACGATCAATTTGGTGCCCACTGGCAGCAGTATTCTCGCGCCGGAGGGCAGCCTGAGGACTTCAATTGGGGCGCCTGGCAAACGGGCCAGCCCCGCGGTGGCGGCTATCAAACCCGGCGGGTTACCCAGGAGGAACTGGAACAACTCTTCGGGGATATGGGACTCGGTGGCATCGGCGGCAGAACAGGCATGGGCGGAGGCATGGGGGGATTTTCGGACTTCTTTGAGACTCTTTTCGGAGGCTTTGGTGGCGCGCAACCCGGTGCGGGTACCTACCAGCAACAGGTCCGACGCGAGCCTCAAGCCGGGGTGGATCTGGACATGGAGCATACTGTCGAAATCAGCCTGGAGGAGGCCCACAAGGGAACCTCACGCCTGCTTCAGTGGGAGGATGGTCGCAAAATTGAAGCCCAGATTCCGCCCGGTGTGAAATCTGGTTCCAAGGTGCGTTTGCGCGGCCAGGGAAGACAAACCAGAAGAGGCCAGCAAGGCGACCTTTATCTAAAAATCAAGATTTTACCGCACCCCCTGTTCAAGCGAAGAGGCGATGATTTGCGCACCAACGTGCCCGTCGGCCTTTACGACGCCATGCTGGGTGGCGAGGTGGAAGTTGCCGCCATCGACCGGCGCGTCAAACTGACCATTCCGCCTGAGACTGATAACGGGAAAATTTTCCGCTTAAGTGGTCTGGGCATGCCCAACCTGCATAATCCCGACAAACACGGCGATCTGCTTGTCAAGATCAACGTTTTGCTGCCCAAAAATCTCAGCGAAGAGGAAAAAGATTTATTCCGCCAATTGCGCGATCTGCGAAGTTAAGAATGGGAAGCCTAGTAACGCAGAGGGACGGAGAGAAGCAGAGACGCCAAGGACGTTTACGCTCACTCTACGGCTCTGCGTTAATGTTTTTTAACCCGATATCATGAATGACTCTCTCGAGCTTTCTGCCGCATACGGTGGTGAAGGGTGGTCTCCGCGCCAGCGAAGCCACCGCCGAGAAATCGGCTCGCTCTGGGCCGACTGTGGGGTCACCAACGAGTGGGCACAACTGAAATCTGTCTTGCTCCACGCGCCCGGCGAAGAATGGGATCACATCCCTGATCCTGACGCCGCCCTGATGGAAGAAGCTCCCAACCTGCAACTGGCTCGCGAGCAACACGATACTATCGCTCAGGCGTACAAAAGCCACGAGGTCGAGGTCCATTACGTCGAGCCAGACAAAACCCCACCGCCAAATCTGATTTTCTGTGCCGACCTGTTCGTGATGACGCCTGAAGGCGCGATTTTGGCAAGACCGGCCTCCACGGTGCGGGCCGGCGAAGAACGCTGGGTCGCCCGCCGCTTGGCCGATCTGGGCATCCCCATCGTGCGGACGCTGCGCGGCAAGGCGACTTTCGAGGGCGCCGATCTGCTCTGGCTGAATGACGAGACCGCTTTACTGGGGCACGGCCTACGCACCAACGCCGAAGGAGCGGCACAGGTCAGCGAAGCCCTGGAGTGGATGGGCGTCCGCGTCATGCTGGTCGATCTGCCCATCGGCAGCATGCACCTGATGGGTATGCTCCGCTTTCTCGACCGCGATCTGGCCGTGGGCTGGCCCGGACGGCTCTCCTATGTCGCTGTGGAAGCGCTCAGGGAGCACGGCTACAAGGTCATTCTGATTCCCGACGAGACCGAAGCCCGGCGCCACGCGCTCAACGTCGTCACCCTCGGGCCGAGGGAAATTTTGATGCCCGCGGGCAAACCGATCACCCAGGCATTTTACGAAGACCATGGGGTGGCCTGCCACACCATCGAAACAGGGGAACTGAACAAGGCTGCGGGCGGAATCGGCTGCCTGACCGGCATTCTCGAACGAAGAAATCCGCCAAAAGATTAACATAATTTAACGCAGAGCAGCAGAGTTTCTATTTCTGAGCCACAGATGAATTGGATAAACACGGATGTGGTTTTATTTTGATTCTCATCAGTGTTTATGATTGATTAGCTGTGGCTTTTCCTCTTTCCACTCTACATTCATTTTTTTCTGCCCCGAACCAAGCAAATTTTTCGGCTGCATTTCAAATGAGTTGGAGCAAGACATTTCGCCGGTTGAGTAGTCGATGCTTATTTGGCGTATCGAAACCTAGAAATGTCGCCTTGGCTAAGTAATACCGCTTGATTTCGATACGAGCGACGAAAATCATGTCGCCCTACTCAATCGGCGCTTTCATCCTTTCAACTTTCAATCGAAATGAAACACATCCAAATTTTTCTGATAAAATATGGGGCCGTT
>CAZXXW010000091.1:0-14800 GCA_964644835.1 uncultured Anaerolineales bacterium | reverse complement strand
TTGATAATCAAAAATTGCAATTATCTGTTTATTCTTCAGCGAAATTTTCACCAGGTGGCGAATCAGCCGTTAGGGTTGGTCGCCATCGGGCCGCTTTCCACCGAGAGCTATCCCGATCGTCCCTCCCTGGAAATCCTGGAAGAGTTCTCCCGCCAAATTGCTTTGATTATTGTCAACCACGACAGCAGGGAGCAACTTGAGCATCAAGTACAGAGTCTCGAAAGCAAGTTGAAAGATGCCCGAGAAAGTGCTGTCAACATTTTAGGCAATCGCCTCTTGGCCCAATCGGAACAACGGGTCAACGCTGTCTTGGAGATGGTGGAGCAATTAGCCCATCAGCCTGATCGTCTCGCCGTTTTGGAAACGCTGGGGCAAGGGTTGATCGAACGGTTGGGCATGGACACGGTGCTGGTCGCAGAGATGGAAGCCGGAGGGCCGCATCTGTTGCAAACCTTGGGCGAATTGCCCGAAGGCATCAATCTTGATGCTTTGCTGGGGCAGCAAAATCCCCTCCATGATAGTTTGCGTTCGGGCGAGATGTATTTGGTTGCCGATAGAACCTCAGACCAGAACGGAGATCAATCTCCCCTGCTGACTGCCTTGGGGTGCCGGAGCTTGATCAGCTTGCCGATCCTCGCTCACGCCGGGAAGCCTGCCGCCGTACTGGCGGTTAGCAACGGGACATTACCACCGTTCACGCCGGAAAATGAACATCTCTTCGATTTGCTCTCTCGCCAAACGGGGATGATTCTCAACAACCTGACTTTGTTGACAGAGACAGGTCAACAATTGAGTCAGGTCAACATGCTTCTCGATTTCAGCCGTCAGTTGAGTGGGCTTGAGCCGGAGCGGATTCTGCGTTTGTTAGTGGAGACAGCCCTGGCCGTTGTCCAACCTGCCCAAGCCGGCATCGCTACGCTCTTTGATAAGGAACAGCAAGTTCTCCAGCCGCAGGTTGCCACAGGATATACACAGGATGAGAGTATGTTACAAGTGCGTTTCCGCCTCGGCGATGCGCTTGTCGGCAGGGCGTTTGAAACCGGAAAAACAATTCGTGTCCATGAGGTCGATTTTGCCGCCCACTACAATTTATCTCAGGAAGATTTGTTGCAATATCGGGAGGCTACAGGAGAAGTCTTGCCGGTATCAAGCATGGCTATCCCTATTCAAGCGGGCGATGACGTTCTAGGTGTCCTGATCTTGGATAATTTCGAGCGATCGAACGCATTTTCGCGCGACAACCAGATGCTGGCGGCTTCTTTGGCTCGGCAAGCGGCACTCACCTTGGAGAATATCCACCTCTACCGGACGGCTGAACAACATACCAAGCAGCTTGAGGGCTTGAGCGAAATATCTGCCACCATTACGGCCAGCCTGGACATTGACGCCTTAATTGAATCTTTGCTGGAAACGTTGGGCGATTTTGTGCCCTACGACACCGGGACGCTGTGGCTCCATCAGGATGGTGAACTTGCCATCCGATCTGTGCGTGGCTTTGAAAATCGCGGCGATTTGATCGGCGTGACTACGTCGGTGGAAGATAGCCCTCTATTTGAGGAGATGGTGCGAACAGGCGAACCAATTTCTGTTGGCGATGTCCGCTTTGATGACCGCTTCCCGATGGAGCCGGACCATCTATCCTGGTTGTCGGTTTCTCTGACCACAAAAGGGGAGGCTGTCGGTGTGATCGCGCTTGAGAAGAGCGAAGCCCGCTTCTACAACGAAGATCACATTCGGATCTTGAGAAGTTTTGCCAACCAGGCGGCTGTCGCCATTCAGAATGCGCGCTTGTTCAGCCAAGCCCAAAAGTTCAGAGAAGAATTAGAACGGAGGGTTGAACAGCGCACCGAACAGCTTGAAAAAGAGCGCTGGCGGGCTGAATCCTTGCTCAAGATCATGCAAGAGCTATCCGCCAGCCTGGACTTGGATCACGTCCTCAACCGCACCCTGCGGGCAATCAACGAGATCACGGATGCCGAGCAAAGCACCCTTTTGCTTATTCGCCCCGACGAGCGAACGTTTTATCACCGCGCTTCTTTGGGCTATACCGACTCGCCGCCTGTGGGTGGCCATCCGACCAATTTGGCTGTCGACGAGGGTCTGGCCGGGTGGGTTGTCAAGCAGCGTGAACCGGCCCTGATCGATGACCTGCGCCAGGACGTCCATTGGGTCGAGGTCGAGGGCTATGAAACCGAGCACCGCAGCGCATTGGCCTTGCCGCTGATGGTCGGCGCGGAGGTGTTGGGCGTTTTGTTGATTTTCCATCGTGAAGTCGGTCACTTTACCACCGGCCAGATGAAATTGGCTCAGGCAGCCAGCAACCAAATTGCTGGTTCGATCAACAAATCAGAACTTTTCAACCTGATTCGCGAACAGGCCGAGCGCTTGGGTGTCATGTTGCACACCCAACAGGTTGAAACCAGCCGCTCCCGTGCCATCCTCGAGGCTGTTGCCGATGGCGTTTTGGTCACGGACGCCGAATGCCACATCACCCTGTTCAATGATTCAGCCGAGAAAATCCTCGGTCTGAAGCGGTCCGAAATTGTCGGTAAGTCCCTGCAAGATTTTAGCGGTTTATTTGGCAAAGCAGCGCAGTCCTGGTTGGATACGATCAAAACTTGGTCATCCTCGCCGGAAAGCTATACCGAAGATGATATCTTTGCCGAAGAGATCACCCTCGAAGATTTGCGCGTAGTCTCGGTCCATTTGGCTCCTGTGCACCTCCAAAATGAATTCTTAGGCACGGTTTCGATTTTCCGCGATATTACCCACCAGGTGGAGGTTGATCGCCTCAAATCTGAATTTGTCGCCAATGTCAGCCACGAGCTGCGCACACCGATGACCTCGATCAAAGGCTATGTCGATGTTCTCTTGATGGGAGCTGCCGGGGAATTGGGCAAACGCCAAAGGAACTTTTTGGAAGTCGTCCAAGGCAATACCGAGCGGCTTAACATTCTGGTCAACGATTTGTTAGATGTTTCCCGGATTGAAACGGGTAAATTCGATCTCTCTATGCAGCCCCTCCGTTTGCAGCCTCTGATCGAAGATGTCGTCGAGGAGCAGCGCCTTCGCATGGAGAAAGATGATCGCGAGATCGACATCGAGGTAGACTTGCCCACCGGGCTGCCTAGCGTTTGGGGCGATGACCACCGTGTTCGCCAAATCATGTCCAACCTGGTCAGTAATGCCTATCACTACACGCCTAATGGTGGCAACATCCACGTCAAGGCTCATGTTGAAGACAGCTACGTGCAGGTTGATGTCCGCGATAACGGCATCGGCATCCCACCGCAAGATCAAGAGCGAATTTTCGAGCGATTCTATCGGGGAGAAAACCCTCTTGTTTTAGCAACAGCGGGCACCGGCTTGGGGTTGTCCATCGTTCGCCAACTGGTTGAAGTGCATCAAGGCGAAATTTGGTTTGAAAGCAGTGGTATTCCGGGTGAGGGAAGTGTGTTCTCTTTCACCCTGCCAATTCATCAAGAAGGGTAGAGCAAGTATGGCAAAAATATTGATCGCAGAAGACGAAATGGATATTCGCAACTTGATTGTTTTTACACTTGAGTTGGCTAATCATGAGGTCATTGCTACCAGCAATGGCGCCGAAGCCTGGGAAAAGATTCAAGAAATGGCTGCGGAAAACGCCTTGCCCGACTTGGTACTGCTCGATGTGCGCATGCCCCGGATGACGGGTTATGAAGTTTGCCAACGGATCAAAGAAGAAGATAGTTTGAATCATGTGCCTGTTGCTTTTCTCTCGGCTAAAGGCCAAGATACGGAAGTGCAACAAGGTTTTGAGGTCGGCGCGACGGATTACATTATCAAGCCGTTTTCCCCGGATCAATTGACCAGTAAAGTGGCCACATTGTTGAAGAAAAGCGGCGGGTAGCTAGCTCTCCAGAAATTTGTGAAGGCGCCGGGTTTCGATAAGCTCAACCAACAGCGCAGTTTCTAAATAAGTTCTAAGAAAAATTTATGAGCGCAATCATTCTTCAGGATGAAATAGTTCACTACGAGGTGCTGGGGCGTGGCCGCCCCGTGCTCTTCTTGCATGGGTGGGTCGGCTCCTGGCGTTATTGGATTCCCTCGATGCAAGCCGCCTCGACGAACTATCGCGCTTATGCCATTGACATGTGGGGGTTTGGCAACACGGCCAAAAACACAAACCGCTACATGCTTTCACAGCAATTGCATCTTCTTGAAGGCTTTTTGGACAATATGGGCATCGGGAAAATAGCTCTTGTTGGCCACGGGTTGGGCGCGATCGTCTCGCTCCTTTTCACGCTCGAACACCCCTCCATGGTCGACCGGATTATGGCCATTGGCATGCCGTTGGATTCTAAAAAAATCAACCCTCGCCTCTCCCAAAACACCCCGGCCGAGTTGGCCGATTGGCTCTTGGGCACCACCGAAGCATCCGAAGCAGCTCGCATCGAAGCGCCCAAAGC
Source organism: uncultured Anaerolineales bacterium (assembly GCA_964644835.1). Taxonomy (GTDB): domain Bacteria; phylum Chloroflexota; class Anaerolineae; order Anaerolineales; family UBA11858; genus JAYELX01. The sequence goes on along the minus strand of CAZXXW010000091.1, from coordinate 10,352 downwards.
CGATCAAGATGCCATCTCTCATTCCATCCGGCATATGCAATCGATGAATATCACCGAGGTGCCTAGTCATTTAGAGATACTTTGCCTGTTGATCTACGGGCAAGATGATCCCGTTGTCGAGCAGCCTAAGAAAGAGCAAATTGCCAGGCTGCCAAAGACGTTCCACCACATCTTCTTTGAAAACGCGGGACATTTCCCCATGCTGGATACGCCCAACCAATTCCATCGTTTGATGGTCGATTTCCTCTCTTTGTCTCCCGATCAAATGCCTCACCAACTGGAACTGAAAGAGGAGTGGAAACGAAGAGTACGTTAGCACTCTCTGGAGGTATGCTTGCATGCGACAATATCTGGACTTGCTAGAACACATTTTAGAAAACGGCGTCGAAAAAGCAGATCGTACCGGAACAGGTACGATTTCTGTTTTTGGCTACCAAACCCGTTTTGATCTTCAAGACGGTTTCCCCTTGCTGACAACCAAAAAGCTGCACCTCAAGTCGATCATCTATGAGTTGCTCTGGTTTTTGAAGGGAGATACCAACATCGAGTATCTCAACGAGCATGGGGTTTCGATTTGGGATCCCTGGGCTGATGAAAATGGTGATCTCGGTCCTGTCTACGGCGCCCAATGGCGATCATGGCGGGCCCCCGACGGGAGCACCATCGACCAGATCGGACGCGTGCTTAAGACCCTGAAACAGAATCCCGATTCCCGGCGGATCATCGTCAGTGCCTGGAATGTCGGCGAACTCGATGAGATGGCCCTGCCACCCTGCCACCTTTTGTTCCAATTCTATGTGGCCAACGGCAGACTCTCTTGCCAGCTTTACCAGCGTTCTGCTGATGTTTTTCTTGGCGTGCCGTTCAATATCGCCTCCTACGCTTTGCTCACCTTGATGTTCGCTCAGGTGTGTGATCTCCGACCGGGGGAATTCATTCACACTCTCGGCGATGCTCACTTGTATCTCGATCATCTCGAACAGGCTCGCCTGCAATTGCAGCGGGAACCCTATCCCCTCCCGGAGATGATGCTCAACCCTGCCGTCGACGACATTTTCTCCTTCGAGTACGATGATTTCGAGTTGCGGGGATACCGCGCCCACCCTCACATCAAGGCACCTGTCTCCGTATGAGCGCTCCAGAGCAGAAGATGCTTATCTCCATCATTGTGGCTATGGACAAAGACGGCGGCATCGGCGTGGATAATCGCTTGCCCTGGCATCTTCCCGATGATCTCAAGCGTTTCAAGCGAATCACCATGGGGCATCATCTTGTTGTTGGGCGCAAGACCTACGAAAGCATTGGCAAGCCCTTACCCGGCCGCGAGATGATCGTCCTGACCCGCAACCCCGATTATGAAGCTCCGGGTTGTCAGCTTGCTCACTCGCTGGAGGATGCCCTCCGGATGGCCCGGGAGCACGGGGAGGGGGAAATATTTATCGGTGGGGGCGCGCAGATTTACGCGCAGGTGCTGCCCCAAGCCGATTATCTCTATCTGACACGGATCCACGTGACAACTGAGTCTGATGTTCATTTTCCTCCCATCGATTGGCAGGCTTGGATTGTAGAAAAGCGTTGCTATCATCCTTCCGATGCTAATCACACTTATGCCTTTACCTACCAGCGGTTGAGAAAAAGACATCTTTAAGGTTGGTTGATGACAAAGTTCACTAGTCGTGATCCGATTTTGCCCTAGAATATATTTGTGATATACTAGAGTCTTGGCAACACCAGAGCAGGTTTGTTCTAATAAGTTAAAAGGTAGACATCTTCGAGGTAGGTTTTATGGGAACAAAAATTCTCTCAAAAAAGTTTTTAAGTTCAGACGAGACCTTGTTTGAGCTTGTCGTCGATGCCCCCGATGTAGCACAGAAGGCCAGCGGCGGCAATTTCGTTATTTTGCGTATTGATGAGACGGGGGAGCGCATCCCTCTGACCGTTGCAGATTACGATCGTGACGAAGGCACGATTACGATGGTTGTCATGGCGGTTGGAAAAACGACAAACCAACTTTCCACGTTGGAACCGGGGGATGAATTGATTGATTTCGTCGGACCGTTGGGCAAGAAGGCCCATATCGAGAAGTACGAGGATCCTGTTGTTTTCATTGGCGGCGGTGTTGGCATTGCCCCCATTTACCCGCAAGTCAAAGAGATGAAGGCGGTTGGAAATGAGATTATCACCATTTTGGGTGCCCGCACCAAAGAGCTTCTTTTCTGGGAAGATAAATTCCGAGAATTATCCGACGAGGTGATCATCACCACCGATGATGGCTCGTATGGTCGCAAGGGCGTCGTCACCGATCCGCTCAAGGAACTCATGCAAGAGCGTGACCTTGCTCATGTTGTCGCTATTGGACCGTTGATCATGATGAAATATGTTGCTTTGACCACCAACGGTGAGGGAGATTTGCCCTATGTTCCCACAACCGTTTCCTTGAACACGATCATGGTCGATGGTACGGGCATGTGTGGTGGCTGCCGCTTCCAGACAACGTCTGGAGATGTGCAATTCGCCTGTGTTGATGGCCCCGATGTAAATGGTCATGATGTCGATTTTGATAATCTGATGGAGCGAAATAGCCGCTTTGTAGATTTCGAAAAAAAACGTCTGGATTCATATCGCGATGGATGCAGGGCGCTCAAAAAGCATAAAGAAACCGTGGGAGAGAGTTAGAAAATGGCAAAGAAGGAACTGAACAAAGTACGCACACCGATGCCTCAGCAAGACCCAGAGGAGCGCACTCATAACTTTGATGAAGTTGCTTTGGGCTATACTGTAGAGCAGGCACTGCTTGAGGCCAGCAGATGTATTCAATGCAAAAATCAGCCTTGTGTTTCGGGCTGCCCCGTCGAAGTGGCCATTCCGGAGTTCATCGAGTTGATTACCGAAGAGCGTTTCGAGGATGCTCTTGCTAAAATCAAAGAGACCAACGTTTTGCCGGCGATTTGTGGGCGTGTTTGTCCCCAGGAGACCCAGTGCGAAGAAGTATGCGCCATGGGCCGGGTCAAAGGTTCACAGCCCGTGGCTATCGGTCGCCTGGAGCGTTTTGTCGCTGACTGGACAATGGCCCGGGAAGAAGAAGTTGACGAAGAACCGGTTGCCTGCTGCGAAGTGACTTCGGACCGTCCTAAAGTTGCCATTATCGGCTCAGGCCCCGCAGGCCTGACTTGCGCAGGGGAATTGGCCAAATGTGGCTATGACGTTACTATTTTTGAGGCCTTCCACAAAGCGGGTGGCGTCCTGGTTTATGGCATCCCCGAATTCCGTTTGCCCAAAGAGATCGTTCGCAAAGAAATTGCCAAGCTAGAAGACTTGGGTGTCAAGTTCGAGTTCAACAAAATCATTGGCAAAATTTACACCATCGACGACCTGCGTGAGATGGGATATGAAGCTTTCTTTGTCGGGGTCGGCGCGGGTTTGCCCGCCCTCTTGAATCTGCCCGGCATTGAGCTGAACGGCGTCTTAAGCGCCAATGAATATCTCACCCGCGTCAATTTGATGAAGGCATACGATCCCGATTATGACACCCCCGTTGATCTCGGCAGGCGTGTCGCCGTCATCGGCGGTGGTAACGTCGCGATGGATGCTGCTCGTACCGCCTTGCGTCTGGGCGCCGAGAAGGTCATGATCGTCTATCGCCGCAGTGTAGAACAATTACCCGCCCGGCACGAGGAGTATGAACACGCTGTCGAAGAGGGTGTTGAATTCCATCTCTTGCGCAACCCCACCAAGATTCTTGGTGACGAAGACGGCTTTGTCCGCGGGATGGAAGTGATCAAGATGGAACTGGGCGAACCCGATGAATCTGGACGGCGTCGCCCGATCGCCCAGCCTGGGACCGAGTATGTCCTCGAGACCGACCTGGTCATCATCGCCATCGGTGCTCGCGCCAACCCGGTGATGACGAAGAACACCCCCGGTCTCGAACTCAATGACTGGGATTACATCGTCGTCGATGACAACATGCAAACGTCGATCCCCGACATTTTCGCGGGTGGCGATATTGTCACCGGCGCGGCGACCGTTATCTCCGCCATGGGCGCGGGGCGCACCGCGGCCGCGAGTATGCACAAATACCTTCAGGGTGAATTGGAACCCTGCGAAGAAGAAGCAGAGGCAGAAGCGTAATTCTGTTTCGATTATCAATAGCCAATAGAGTCCTCGGTTCTCAAAACCGAGGACTTTTTCGTTCTCTACTGCGGTTTGACAGCCGCCAACCTTGTCGTTAGAATTAGGCAATGCTCGCCAAACGATTATCCGAATTGTTACCTCATCTCCCTGGATTGGTTTCAAGCGTGAACGCGGATCCGCTCATCACCGGCGTCACCCTGGACTCGCGCCAGGTGGAGCCGGGTACCTTATTTGTGGCCATCGAAGGATTGAATCGGGATGGCCATGCCTATATTGGCGATGCAATCGCCCGTGGTGCCGTTGCTGTGATGGGCACCGAGCCGGTTGGGGCGTTGGGCGTTCCCTACATCCGGGTGCGGGAGGCGCGTCCTGCATTGGCCTATCTCGCTGCCGCTTATTACGATTTTCCTGCCCGCGACCTGACCGTCGTCGGCGTTACCGGCACCGATGGAAAAACGACTACATCGAATTACATTTATCGTATTTTGCAAGCGGCTGGGGAGCGCGTCGGAATGATTTCGACCGTCAACGCGGTGATCGGTGATCAGGTGCTTGATACCGGTTTCCACGTCACCACGCCCGAAGCGCCCGATGTGCAGCGTTACCTGGCCCAAATGGTCGCTGCCGGGCTCACGCACGTCGTTCTGGAGGCCACCTCGCATGGTCTGGCCCAGGATCGGGTTGCGGCCTGCAATTTTGACGTCGGCGTGGTCACCAATATCACCCACGAGCATCTCGATTATCATGGCTCTTACGAGGCCTACCGGGCTGCCAAGGGGCGGCTGTTCACCTCACTGGCGGAATCCTCTTTCAAGCCGAGTCAGTTTCTCCCTGCCGCGGTACTCAATCGAGATGACCAATCCTATGATTATCTCCAGGGCTTGATTCATCCTCCCGTACGGCAAATTTCCTATGGCACCCATCCAGAAGCGGATTTGTTGGCATCAGACATCCGGGGTTCATCGAGCGGATTGCGCTTTGTAGCCATCGGCCCGGATTTCGAGATGGAGATGAGCACAGCCTTGCTGGGAAGCTACAATGTCTACAACGCCCTCGCAGCCCTGGGCGCTACCGTTATGGGGTTGGGGATTGAGCCGGAATCCGCTCGACGCGGGGTTGCCGCTTTGGAAGGGATCCCCGGCCGGATGGAAAGCATCGACTTAGGCCAAGATTTTCTCGCCATTGTCGATTTTGCCCACACACCCAACGCCCTGCGCCGTGCCCTTGAGGCCGTCCGCCCGATGACCTCGGGCCGGGTGATCGCCGTGTTTGGCTCCGCCGGGTTGCGCGATCGCGAAAAACGTCGCCTGATGGCCGAGGTCTCCACCCAATTGGCCGATCTGACCGTGCTCACCGCCGAGGACCCGCGCACAGAATCGCTGGATGCTATTCTGGCCGACATGGCCGCCGGAGCAGAATCGCAGGGGGGCGTCGAGGGGGAGACCTTCTGGCGAGTCCTGGACCGTGGCGGGGCGATTCGATTTGCACTCGAACTGGCCCAGCCCGGTGACGTCGTCGTTGCTTGCGGCAAAGGGCACGAACAGTCGATGTGCTTTGGTACCAAGGAATATGCCTGGGACGATCGCAAGGCGATGAAAGCCGCCTTGGCCGACTATTTGGGGGTCGAAGGCCCAGAAATGCCCTTTTTACCGACAGAAAATAGGAGTTAACCCAGTCTTGACAGAGGGGATGAATTACACTACGATAGGTTTGATTGCCCGTCTGGGAAATCTAATCTCTAACCTTAGTAAGGAGTTAATCTGATGAAAAAGAACCGAACAATTCGATGGGGCCTTTTTCTCGTAACGATTTTGTCCGTCATGCTCATTGCGGCTGTGTCTCAATCGAGCGCATTAGCCGGATCGAAGTTGAACCAACTCACGATCATCAATGAGACCGATCACGGTTTCTGGTTGAAATTGAATGGTCCGGCTTATTATTACTTGTATGTCAAGGCCGGGACGACGAAAGTATACACGCCCGAGCGAGGTGTCTACGATGCTACTTATTATTATTGTGGCACCTATGTCAAGAACCGCACCTTAGATCTGACTCGTCACCAAACGTCAATCCAGGTTCCTTCATGTGGCACCAGAGCTTTTTATGGGGGTGGGCCCTCAGACACGGTCGATGTCGGTAAGGAGGTCAAGTTGGTTAATGTCACCTTGGATAATCAGACCGAACACAATATCGTCATCGTGCTCGACGGCCCAAATGGAGAAAGCCACGCTTTCTTCCTCTATGATGACGCTGAAAAGGAATACACCATTCCCAAGGGTTTCTACGATTATAAAATCTACGGCTGTGGTGGCATCGAGACGGGGCGTTTTTATGCCATCTTCAACAAAGTCAAAGAATTTACCTGTCCTTAGGTGAGATCTCTATTTGAAGACAAAAACTCCTGGAGTGGATACCGCTTCAGGAGTTTTTCTATTTCGGGAGAAAAACAAAAACCGCCAAGGAAAATATTCCTGGCGGTCAAGCAGTCGGGATGGTGGGATTTGAACCCACGACCTCGCCGACCCGAACGGCGCGCGCTGGCCGGGCTGCGCTACATCCCGAACGTGCTGGCTGATTATAATGTACCTAGATGCCTTTGGCAAGGTTGGGAGTCTGCTAAAATTAAACTATCCTCAAGTAAGTTGAAAAACCAGAAAGGAATCTCCTATGCGTGCGATGCAATTAGAACAAGCCGCCCCTGTTGAAGAAAAACCTTTGGATTTGGTCGATGTTCCCATGCCGCAGCCTGGCCCCGGTCAAGTGCGCTTGCGGGTGAACATCTGCGGTGCCTGTCACACCGATCTGCACATCGTCGAGGGCGAAATTCATCCTCCTAAAATGCCGATCATCCCCGGCCATCAGGTGGTCGGCACCATCGATGCCCTCGGCGAAGGCGTGACTGATTTCGAGCAAGGGGAGTGGGTTGGTGTCCCTTGGCTCCATGATGTCGATGGCGATTGCGGGTTTTGCCAGGCCGGGCTTGAGAATCTCTGCCCCAATGCTCGCTTTACCGGTTTTCATGTCGATGGCGGCTTTGCGGAATATATGCTCGCCGAAGCGGATTACACGCTCAGACTGCCCGATGAACTCAGCGATGAGCATGCCGCGCCGATGTTGTGCGCCGGTATCATCGGCTATCGTTCCTTGCATCAAGCTGATCTCCAGCCAGGGGAGCGCCTTGGGCTGGTCGGTTTTGGCGCCAGTGCTCATTTGGCCATTCAGGTGGCTAATCATTGGGATTGTGACGTGTATGTCTTTACCCGCTCGGAGGAACACCGCCGTCATGCTGAGGCGTTAGGCGCTGTCTGGGTGGGCGGCGCGGAGGATCGAGCCCCTCAGCCCTTGGATCGCGCTGTGATCTTTGCCCCGGCGGGCCAGCTAGTACCAAGAATTTTGGCCAAGTTGCGCCCAGGTGGCACCCTGGCGATCAACGCGATTTACATGTCTCCGATCCCGGAGATGGACTATGATTTGATCTACGAGGAGCGAACGCTTAGAAGTGTGGCCAACGCCACTTACCAGGACGGGGTCGAATTCCTTCAACTCGCCGCGGAGATTCCCGTCAAAGCGACGGTGCAAAGTTATGATTTGGAGCAGGCTAATCAGGCTTTGGAAGACATCAAGCATAGCCGCCTCAATGGTGAGGCAATCTTGCGGATTTGAAGTCTCTTCCTGCGATGGTATAATTTGTGTGTATTCCCGCTGGCATGGTTAATAACGATCAGGAGCTTATCGGCCGGATTTTACAAACATCCTGCTAGGTTCTGTTTTTTAACCTTGTCTATGGTTTGATCATTCTAAGCATTTGGGCAATTGTCTTTAGGTGATTGTGCCCAGATGTTGACTAGCAAATAGGAGTGAGATATGTCTGGACATTCGAAATGGTCCACCATCAAACGAAAAAAAGCCGCCGAGGATGCAAAGCGTGGCAAGATATTCACTAAATTAGCCCGTGAGATTGCTGTTGCCGCCCGCAAACGCGGTGGCGACCCGGAGATCAATTTTGCCTTGCGTTTGGCCATCGATAGAGCCAAAGATGCTAATATGCCCAAAGAGAATATCGAGCGGGCGATTAGGCGCGGCACAGGTGAAGATAAAGATGCGGCGGCCATTGAAGAAGTCTATTACGAAGGATATGCCCCTCACGGTATCGCCCTGATGATCGAATGTGCTACCGAGAATCGCAATCGCACCGTGTCAGATTTGCGCCACGTTCTTAATAGTTACGGCGGAAGCCTGGGCGAAAATGGATCCGTGGCCTGGCAATTTACCCAATCGGCTTATTTTGCCTTTCCTGCTGAAGGTCATGATGAAGATGATATTTTCGAATTGGCAATCATGGCCGGGGCTGACGATGTCAATTTTGATGACGAGACGATCACGATTATCGGTGAGATTGATTATTTTAAGGAAATCAACGACGCCCTGGAGGATGCGGATATCAAAACGGACGATGCTGGGTTACGTATGATCCCCGACCGCGAGATCGATTTGGATGTCGATAAAACCGTCAAGGTGATGCGCGTCATCGAAGAATTGGAAGATTTGGACGATGTTCAACGCGTTTACACCAATTTGAGCATCTCCGACGAAGCCATGTCCCAGTTCGAAGAAGCGTAATTCGATGTTGGTACTTGGTATTGATCCCGGCACGGCCATTACCGGTTATGGCCTGGTGCGTGAAACGGATTCCGGAGATCTCAGCGTCGTCGATTATGGGGTCATTCGGACATCGTCGAAAAAAGCGATGCCCCAGCGGCTGCTGGAAATTTATCGTACCTTGGGTGAGATTATCTCCGAATATAAGCCCGATAGCAGCGCGGTGGAGAAACTCTTTTTTCAGCGTAATGTCAGCACAGCCATCAGCGTAGGCCAAGGCCGAGGTGCCATTCTCGTGGCCCTCGCCGAGGCGGACATCCCCATCGCTGAGTACAATCCTATGGAGATCAAACAGGCTGTTTCCGGCTATGGCGGGGCCGACAAGCATCAAATGCAGAAGATGATCCAAGCCTTGTTGGGTCTTGATCAGATTCCCCAGCCTGATGATGCCGCCGATGCCCTGGCGGTTGCTGTCTGCCATTTACACAGTTATCGAATGAATAAGCTCATTGAGTGAGCGTCTAAATGAATCAATCTCAATTATTTATCAGATTTAGTATTGCAATAGCAATCGGTTTTATGGTTGGCCTCCAGCGCGAATTTGCCAAGGGCCTCGATAGGCGAACAATCCCGGCTGGTGAGCGCACCTTCGCGTTGATGGGGCTGATCGGTTGGCTGGCCGCGATGGTAGCCGATCAATTGAATGCAACCTTAGCCTTTTTTGGTGTTCTCTTGTTGTTTGGTGTTTTTACAGTATCCTCTTATTTGGTCAATTCTCGCCGTGGACATGTTGGTCTGACCACAGAAATGGCCGAGATGATTACCTTTCTGACCGGCGCATTATGCTATTGGAACTACTTGATCTTGGCGGCCGCTATTGGAATCATCACCACGGCGCTCTTATCGCTCAAAATTGAAACCGATCGTTTTGTTCGCGCTCTCACCCGCAAGGATATTTTCGCCGCTTTGCAATTCGCCGTCATCAGTGCAGTGATCTTACCCGTTTTGCCCAACAGAAGCTTCTTGCCCCCTCCTCTCGATGTGCTTAATCCCTATAAAATCTGGTTGATGGTCGTGTTTATCTCCGGGATTAGCTTCTTAGGCTATGTAGCCATCAAGGTTGTTGGTACCGAACAAGGAATTGGATTGACAGGCCTCCTTGGCGGGATTGCTTCCAGTACAGCAGTAACGCTCAGCTTCTCCGAGCGCAGCAGCCGTAAGCCAAAATTATCTCAAGCCTTTGCTTTTGCCATTATGTTGGGGTGGGCGGTGATGTTCTCGCGCGTGCTCGTTGAAGTTGGTGTCCTTAACATTGAGTTACTAAAGTTGATCTGGATTCCAATCGCTGCCTCGGGCTTGACCGGTTTGATTTATGTCGTTTTTCTATTCTTCTCGCATCGCCAAGTTGAAACGGATGACGTGGAAATGACCAACCCTTTCGATTTGGGCGCAGCGATCAAGTTTGGGTTGATCTACGCGTTTATCCTCTTGATTTCAAGAACCGCGCAGGTCTATCTTGGCGATACCGGCTTTTTGATTTCTAGTTTCTTTGCCGGCCTTGCCGATGTCGACGCCATTGCCCTTTCGGTGTCGGAGTTAAGCAACACTGGCGGCCTCAG
>CAZXXW010000090.1:0-14831 GCA_964644835.1 uncultured Anaerolineales bacterium | reverse complement strand
TGGATAAGGCATATCTTTTTAGCCTATCGTGTTATTTTTCTGAAAACACGGTGCAGGGTTGTCCAGGCGCCCGCAACGAGGCAGGCCGAGCGTTAAAACGCGCGACTCGTGGCTTAAGCTGACTTTGCCAACGGCACGCAGAGCGAAGTCAGCTTGAGTTGTTAGCCGTGTGTTTCAACACTCGGCGGGAGATGCGGTACTAGATGCACGGGCACCAATCGCCTGTCACCTGCGAATAAATTGTAGCTTGATAGCACCAATCATCTGTCGCCCGCGAATGAATTGCGGGTTTTATTTTAGGGATCGCCACAAATTTCGTTTGAACCAGCGTTTTTAATTTTCGTCATCCCAATCGGCCATGCAGTAGGCAGCGTGGTTTGAAACGCTGCGTATGGGGCGACGCGTGCGTCGCCCCGACCTGGCATCGCCCGTACTTGTTGGTTTCCCCCGCCCATCTTCCGATTTCAAGCTCTTTGCAATAGGAACCCGGTTCCTCACAGGAACCGGGTTCCTAGAGTCTCTCTTCTTGCCGGAGGGTCAGGAAATGGGGGGAATTGTGCTCTCCCAGTAGTGTGCGATCACCCGCATCTTGCTCGCGATAAGCCCGCTGTCGCCCGCGAATAAATTGTGGGCTAAAAGCAGAAGCTGACTTTGCCAACGGCACGCAGAGCGAAGTCAGCTTGAGTTGTTAGCCGTGTGTTTCAACACTCGGCGGGAGATGCGGTACTAGATGCACGGGCACCAATCGCCTGTCACCTGCGAATAAATTGTAGCTTGATAGCACCAATCATCTGTCGCCCGCGAATGAATTGCGGGTTTTATTTTAGGGATCGCCACAAATTTCGTTTGAACCAGCGTTTTTAATTTTCGTCATCCCAATCGGCCATGCAGTAGGCAGCGTGGTTTGAAACGCTGCGTATGGGGCGACGCGTGCGTCGCCCCGACCTGGCATCGCCCGTACTTGTTGGTTTCCCCCGCCCATCTTCCGATTTCAAGCTCTTTGCAATAGGAACCCGGTTCCTTACAGGAACCGGGTTCCTAGAGTCTCTCTTCTTGCCGGAGGGTCAGGGAATTGGGGGGAGTACACCCTCCCAGCGGGCCACATGCCCGATCCACCGCTGCTTCGACCGTGATCGCCTCGCCAGACGGAAAGCCGCATCTTGGAACAATTACCCATTTTTCATCGGGAAACTATCGGCTGTTATCAGTGGGGGTTGGTTAGGGGGAAAACATAAACCCATATCCCCTGGCCCAGCATCGTTAATCATTTGTCTGATCATTCAAGTGCCTTGGATGAATGGTTTCACGATATTCTTCATCCTGATGGAACACCCTATTCTGAAGATGAGATAACCTTAATAAAAGAGTTGATCAATCAAACTCGAGCATAAACTCTCTAGCGTTTTACGGGCTTAGATCAAGGATTCTCATCTACAATTGGCACGAACCTCTGTTAGACGTGAGCATTTGATCAAAACTCATTCTTCTGGGGACATTCGAAAATACTCTTATTACTCAGCGACAGGATGCCACAAACGTATCTTCTCTGCCATCCTTTTGGTTTCTCTCTTGATTTTTCTGCCATTTTGGCCTAAATAACGGGAGAAAATGTTAGTGTACAATAGGATGGCGGCTTGATTTGTCACTTTTGGTTCGATTGATCCCGGTTGTTGAGTCTGCTCGTAAGTCGCACATCGCTGGTTTGCAAAAGGGCGCCCTTTGGATCAGCAATGATTTTGACGAGCTTTTAGCCGGCTTTAATAACGGAACATCAGGATGAAATATTCCGGCCTGATCTTCGATTTCAACGGTGTGCTCTGGTTCGATACTGCCCTGCAAGAAAAAGCGTGGCGAGATTTCTCGCGTCAGATCAGGGGGCGCGCCTTCACCCAAGCGGAGATGGAGCGCCAAGTTCATGGGCGGAATAACCCCTACACCCTGGCCTATCTGACCGGCAGAGACCTCGACGACGCCGAGGTCCGAGAGCTGATCGAGGCGAAGGAGAGCCTCTACCGGCGATTGTGTTTGCAACAAGGGGCGGATTTCAGGCTTTCGCCCGGGGCGATTCCGCTGCTGGAAGATTTACAAGCCCGCGGCATCCCCTTCACCATCGCGACAGCGTCCGAGTTCAACAACGTTCAATTCTTTGTCCAACATCTCCACCTGGATCGATGGTTCGATACGGACAACATCGTTTATGATGATGGCAGCCATCCCGGCAAGCCCGACCCGGCCATCTTCTTGAAAGCGGCTGATCGTCTCGGCTTGAAGCCCAGCCAGTGTGTGGTCATCGAAGATTCGCTCTCCGGGCTACAAGCCGCCCACCGCGCCGGGATCGGCCACATCATCGCGCTGGGGCCTGGCGATCGGCATCAACGCCTGGCAGCCTCTCCCGGTGTGGAGACCGTCATCGAGACCCTGGCCGAGGTGCCGCGAGATAGGCTGTTTTCCCAAGAGCGATAACCTATAGATGTATGCAATAAAACCTGCTTCTAATCTTGTTTGTGGTTATCATCTTTGCTACCGAATGAATTCGGTAGCTGACACGCAAAACCTGTTTGCCAACGGCACGCACGCCAGAGGCGAGCCTTTGGCCAGCGCAACAGGTTAGAAATAATGCTTTTGAACGTGTTTCGACACGTTTCGTATAACAGTAGATGAATTCATTCATCTGCTTTAGGAAGCACCACTTTGCTCTACGTTTCTTGTATGTTTCAAAAAAGGAGCCCATATGCATATCCCCTATCGATTCAATTCCCACCGCGCCCCCGTCCTGGGGAGAGATGGCATGGTGGCGACATCCCAACCTCTGGCCGTCGCCGCCGGGCTGGAGATTTTATCCCAGGGCGGTAACGCCGCGGATGCCGCCATTGCCACGGCCGCGGCCCTGAACGTCACCGAGCCGACCTCGACCGGCATCGGCGGGGACGCCTTCGCACTCTACTTTCAGGCTGGGTCCGGTCAGGTGACCGCCCTGAATGCTTCGGGCCGCGCACCTCAGGCTTTGACCCTGGAACGCCTCGAAAAGGAGAACCTGGCCAACGAACTGCCGCCGTTTCATCCCTACACGATCACCGTGCCCGGCGCTTGCTCCGGCTGGTGTGACCTTGTGGCGCGGCACGGCCAACTCTCCATCGCCGAGGTGCTCGCGCCGGCCATCCGCCTGGCTGAAGAAGGATTCCCGGTTGCCCCGGTGACGGCCCATTTTTGGCAGCGCGGCGCAGAGCGGCAACTCAGCCGGGCCCTCAACGGGGAAGAACTGACCATCGATGGCCGGTCTCCCCGCGCTGGAGAGATCTTCCGCAACCCCGGGCTAGCGCGCACCTTCCGGGCTGTGGCCGAGGGCGGCAAAGACATTTTCTATCAGGGCGAAATCGCCGAAGCGATTGCCAGTGTTGTCCAGGCTGCGGGCGGCTGCCTGACCGTTGCCGATCTCGCCGCTCACCAGGCCACCTGGGATGAGCCGATCAGCACCACGTACCGCGATCACCGCATCTGGGAATGCCCACCTAACGGTCAGGGTTTAACCGCCCTGCTGGCCTTAAACATCCTCGAGGGGTTCGACATCGCCATGCTCGAGCCGCTCTCGGTGCAGCGGCTGCATTTACAGATCGAAGCCCTGCGGCTGGCCTTTGCCGATACGCGCTGGTATCTGGCCGATCCGGCCTTTGGTGAGATTCCCCTCGATGCGCTGCTGTCCAAAGCGTATGCTGCCGAACGCCGCAACTTGATCGATCTCGAACAGGCCGGTTTGGAGCAGCAACGGGGCACACCCGTGAATGCCTCGGACACGGTCTATCTCAGCGTAGTCGACGGTGAGGGCAACGCTTGCTCGTTCATCAACAGCAATTACATGGGCTTTGGCACCGGCATCGTGCCGCAAGGATGGGGTTTTACGCTCCAGAATCGCGGCCACAACTTCAGCCTGAAGCGCGATCATCCCAATGCGCTGGAGCCGGGCAAACGTCCTTACCACACGATCATCCCCAGCTTGATCACCCGGCCAAACGAGGCGGAACGAGAAGAACTTTTTGCCTGTTTCGGCGTGATGGGCGGATTCATGCAGCCGCAGGGACATCTTCAGGTGGCCAGCGGGCTGATCGACGACCAACTCGAGCCCCAGAGCGCTTTAGACCGACCGCGTTTCTGCATCGAGAGCGGCGAAGCGGGCGGGCGAGTGGCCCTTGAGGCCGGAATCGCGGACTCAGTTGTGGCCGGGTTGACCGCGATGGGGCATCCCCTTCACGTGGTGGATGGCTACGCTCGGGCCGTGTTCGGCCGGGGCCAAGTCATCCTGCGAGCAGCGGAGAACGGCGTGCTGTGGGGCGGCAGCGATCCCCGCGCCGATGGCTGCGCGATGAGCTTGTGATCCCTCGGAAACGGTAAGGAGAATCAAAAACGGGTACCCGGCTTGGGCACCCGTCTGTGTTTCCTGCTCCGGGAGGGGTTACTCCCTCTCGGATTCGACTTGTTCAACATCTCCGTCCCGCAATCCCCAATAAAGCATGGCGGCCCCCGCGCTGAAGGCGAAGGCTCCCAGGCCAGAGGGAGTTGAGAATCGGGCTAATAGGGCGATGAAGAGGAAAAATCCCAAATAAACAGCGATCTGTAATTGCCAGCGGTCTTCGGCTTTTCGGTAGGCCATCAGGGTGAACCAGCCCGCCGCGGCTCCGAACACCAACAAGCCCAAGGCCTGAAGAATGCCGCCAAGCAACGTAACTACATCGTAGAAATTCATCTTGTCCTCCTAATCTTCTGCTTCAACAACTTCAACATCGGGGAAGAATTGTTTGATCGTCCCCTTGACAAAGCTTTCTATGGTGGCTGCAGAGTGGGGGCATCCGACGCATGCGCCTCCTAACCTGACAGTGAGGGTGTTGTCCTCGAATGAAACCATTTCTACCGAACCGCCGTGGTATTGCTCTACATTCGCGCTTACTTGTTCAACGAGTTCTTTTACCAGTTCCTCTTTCGAGGGGGATTGTTTCTTTTTTGTATTTTCGGTCATGATCTGCCTCCAGGTGGCTTAATGCCATCGTTTAATCCATTTTCTAGCATAGCGACAACTTGGCTATGCCTGTGGCTGCGCTTTAGTCGTTGGGCAACCACCTTTGCGAAACGATTTAGGACAAGTATACACGTTTTTGGGTCTTTTTTGTTGAATTCTTTTAGAGCGCAGCCATCGACGGACAATAATTGCGCGTCGTTGAGGCAGATAGCCCCCGATGTGTACGTATCGGTGCCGAAAACAGCCGACCAGCCAAAGACGCCATCTTTTTCGATGGTTGCCACGGTTAACATTTCGCCATCATGGGGGTCGAAGCGAATATCGACGACGCCGTCCACAACGATATAGAGACTATCGGCCCGGTCGCCTTGTTCAAAAATGGTTTCGCCAGCCCGATATTGGCAAGGTTTGAATAGCGGTGTGATCTTGGCGAGTTGTTCGGGGGTTAACCCCTGAAATAATTTTAAGTGCGTAAAAATATCTTGTTTCATATGCGATAATCCCGTGTGTCAGCAACAAAGGAGGGTGTTAAGCAGAAAAACACCCTCGGTTTCTTCGCGGTTCGTCTTGCTTAGAAAATGGCCGTTTTTCTCCCATCTAACTATAAAAGATGCTCCCTTCTTCTGATAGTGGAATTTTTCGTCAATGTAAAGACATTTGTCCCTATCAGGAGAATTTTCAAATATCTCCTCCCCCGAGGCTGTTTTGAGTATAATCGAACCAATTCTAATGGCATGTTTAGTTCTCGAGGAGACAAATGATGACAACTACCCCTTCAAAGTCCAGCACGGTTATCCTGGTTACCAACAACGGTATGGGGAACACCGTGGAACACTTGCAGCATAAGCTTTTTCGATCTTACGTTGGCTTGCTTAATCAGAGCGATCTGCTTCCGGCGGCGATCTGTTTCTACGCCGATGGTGTCAAGATGGTTGTTGAGGGGACTCCGGCCCTGGAGGAGCTTGCCGCGCTGGAAGAAAAAGGCGTCCGCCTGATTGTGTGCAACACTTGTTTGAAGACGTTAGATTTGAAAGATAAACTTGCTGTGGGAATCGTCGGGGGGATGCCCGACATCATCGAGGCCCAGTGGATGGCCGAAAAGGTGATTACGATTTAAACTGTCAAGAGACCTCGGAGGTTTTCAAAAACTTCCGAGGTCTTCTGTTGATCAATCAAAGCCCAATTCTCGCATGGTTTTGTCTTGATCGAATTTCTTTTTGCCCAATAATTCCTCCCAAAAGCGTTCGTCGTAACGGCGGGAGCAGACCGGTAGCGGCATGGGGACTCCCCACCCCAGCAGGAGAACCTCTTCCTTGGGTTGCAGCCTGGCCAGCATGCCCCGGAGCGAATCCCGGCCCGAAAGACCCGAAAGCACAGCGCGGATGTCATCCTCATCGCCGAGCCAGCCGGAGATGCGCGTCCCCAATTGGGACATGACTTCGTCGTAAATCTGGGAGGGGCGTTGGTCGATGATCAGCAGGGTGACGTAGTATTTGCGCAACTCGCGCGCAATTGTGCTGAAGGTCGTCTGGCGGGCCATCTCGCGGTTGAGCAGCTTGTGGGCCTCCTCGACGACGATCACCAGGGGGCGCGGCTCATCCCGTCCCGAGCTGCGGTAAGCGTTGGTGCGCCATTCCCAGCGCTCGCGAATCTTGCGGGTGAGCAAATTACTGACCAGAAGATAATCGAGATCGCTTTCGTGTTTGCCGAACGAGAGCACAATGTGCTGCCCGGCCTCCAGCGCTTTGACGATTTCGGCAACGCTGTCTGTAGCGGGGTCTTCGACGATATATTCCTTGTTGAACAATCGCCGCAATTTATTGTGTAACCCCTCTGCGGCCATAACGTTGGCGCCGTTAGCGTTGGCCCAGGCGGCTACGCTGTCCGGCGCGGGGATGCGTTTGCCGTCATCAGTTTCGATCGTGGCGCCGATTTTCATCTGGCGGAATTCGTTGAACCATGCCTCCGCACCGAAACTCTTGATCAGTGCGTCCAGGGTGGTCGGTGTGGTTTCGCGCAAGTTGAGTTCGCGGGAAAGCAATTCTACATCTTGGGGGCGAATGTCGCTCATCGCGATTTCGAGGTTGAAGTCGGGGGTCTGTTGGCGAATCTGTGCCCCCGCGCCCAACCCGACGACGCGCACTTTGGCGCGGAATTTGGACTGCAAGCCGATCACCCGCTCACCGGTGTCGGAAGCGGTATCGTCGAAGCCGTACTCGTTGTGCATGTCGAAGACCAGCACCGAGGCGTCGTCGTAATGAATCAGGCCGGCGAGCACCATCCGGGTGAGGAACGATTTTCCCGTCCCGGTGGCGCCGAAAATGCCCGAGGAGCGCTGGATGAATTTCTTCAGCTTGATCCGCACGGGATGGCCTTGCTCGCGCGTATAGCCGATCACAAAATTGCCCTTCTCGTCTTTGCCGAAAATCTCGGCGATGTCGCCGGGGAAGGCCATTCGCACCGGGGTGTGGTGTGGGGGCACGGTTTTGACCGGCAGCGGACGCGGCTCACGCCCCTCCAAGGATGCCCGCCAGGCTTGATAGGCGTCATCGTCAGCAGGATCAGGGCCGACCTCGAACATCAGCGTTGGCATCATTTCGATCATCGTGTAGAGCGTCTGACCCTGGAGCAACTTGGCAATTTCAGGTGGCAAACGATCGCCGCTCTGCTGGTCAGCGAATCTTGGATCGGTAGCGCCGAGGCGCAGATCGGTGACCAGCCCGTAGAAGTGCCAGTTACCGCTCTCGATGACGACAAACGCCCCTTCCTGCACTTGCTGGGAAGGGACGGTCAGGCGGACACGCAGGTTTTCTTTCAATCCGCCGCCGACGAGATAACCGATGCTTTCATTTTTGATCATAAACGTTCTCCAATGGTTTTGTCTTTAATCTGGCTTTGCTGCGGGGAAAGGTGCGGGAATCGGCCGCTAGGGAGCATCGGAATCCTTCAGGGCATTGAGCACATTCATTAAAGTGGGATAATCATCCCGAAGCAGGACGATCAGTTCCTTGGTGGCGTCCTGAGCCCAATTGGAGTTTCCGGCCTGGGTGTGAGCAGCATGGGCTTGCTCGAGGTGGGCTGCCAGCATGTCACCGATGGGCACGTCTTGAGCGCGTAGAATATGGCGGAAATAGCCAAAGCTCCCCGCCGAGGTGAACTGGCGCAACTCATCGGCGCTACATTGGGTGATCACGTCCAGGCTGAGCGGCGGCCGCGGCGGCAGCAGGTGTTTGATTTGCCCGTTTTGGCGGTAGCCGACCGTTAAGACGCTGATTTCGACCGGTACGTTGCGGTTGAGGCGGTTGTCAGCGATGACATTCTCGTCGACGCTGTCGGCGGTGACCAGTTGGCGGACGATGCCATCGTCGTCGATATGGATGTCGTGAATCAGGCCATAGACGTGGTGATCGTCTCCCAGGGGGGCGCGTACCAGCCCGGCGAAGGCGGGGGCGTCCAGTTGCGAAACGCGGCAACCGACCACAAATCCGGTCGTGCCGGCACGGAGCAAACGTCCAATTTCGATCGATCGGGCCATGGTGTACCTCTCTAATATTGCGTGCGACCGGGCAGGTCTTTTGTGCTCTGTTTGTGGGATCGCTCTCCTACGGATAGACCGCGACGGCGCAGCTCCAGGGCGATCATGTTTTCTATCTGGGCGCGCTCATCCTGGGTGACGACGGCGACTTCGTGAGAGCGGTGCAAAATATAGGGATAGGGCCGGGAGCCGAGGATCTTGGATTGGTGCATCAGGGCAGCGTGAAGATGATTCAACATGGCGGCATCCTCCGCGACCCAGGCGGGAATCTCGACCCGCACGGTGTAGGGATGTTTCTCATCCCGGCTGACGTTGAGATAGAAAAAGTGCAGGGCCAGGTCGGCGGTGTATTGGTTGGCGTTGCGAGACTGAATCCCAAACAGGGCCGAGCGCTCCCCTGGGCCGAGCAGATCGGCGAAGAGATTAGCGTCGGTGATGCCAAGATAAGGCCGATATTCCCGGCCTGCTTTGTCGATCTGATCCTGCGGCAGGGTGGCAATTTCCAACAGCCGGACGAGCAAATCGCCGCGGGGCTTGTCGATGTATCCGGCCGTGGAAGCCCCCAGTGAGTGAAGCTGGCGCAGCGCCCCCAGGTAATCCCGGAAAGCATCCTGGTAGGCTTTCGCTTCCGGCGCACCCTCGCGCCCTACCCATAATTCCAGGGGACCGTCGGTGAGGGTGATCAGGGGCGGGTCGACCTCCTCGGCCAGTTGGGCCAAGAGAGTTCGCTCGCTCAGGTCGCGCTGCAGCGCGACCATCCGCTCGGTGATCCGTCCACCGCCGGCGTACATTTGATCGTCATAGAGAAGTTGGCTTTGCACCGTTGTTGGGGGCGAATCGGCTAGGCCATGCTGCATCAGGATCGCGCCGACGTTGACGAGGCAAAAATCGACCGAGGCGTGGCGACTGGGATTGATCTGGGAGCCATCGGCGGCCAGCAGGGCGATTTGCTCCGGCATCTCCGGGCAGGGGGCGTGATGGTCGAGATGTTCATCCGTGGGCAGGGCGCAGCGCAGATTGGCGTTGGCTTGCACGGCAGCATCAATTTTCCTGCGCAGCGCTTCGCCTTTTTCGGCGTAGTCTTGCAAAATTTGGCGCGCCTCTTCCCGCTTCTCTTGCAAATGGCGCGCTCGCAGGGGCGCGTTCTCGCCCAACTGCTTGACTTGTTGTTGAACTTGTTGAAAATCGACAGCCATGACAACCCCACCGGGTGATTAGAACATTTGTTTGCGATTATACTGGTAAACAATTGCTTCTTCAAGGTGCGGGAATCAAAGCGCCCCGATCTTGCGACCGGGGCGTTCTTGGTTGTGAGAACGGTTTAGACATCGACTGTTTCTTTGGCCATTTCCTCTTGTTTTTCGCTGATCCGGAAGATGATCTCGCTGTCGTCTTCGCCGCCGACATCGACGATGACGGTGTCGCCTTGTTCGAAGTCACCAGCGAGCAGCTTGACCGAGAGAGGGCTCTCGATGTGCTTTTGCAGAGCCCGGCGCAAGGGACGGGCGCCAAAATCGGGGTTGTAGCCCACTTCTGCCAGTCGGCGACAAGCATCGTCGGTGAGGCAGACATCCAGCCCTTGTTCGTTCAGCCGCTCTTTGACCTCTTGCATCTGCAAATCGACAATTTGGAGCATCTCATCCATGGAGAGTTCACTGAAGGTGATGATCTCATCGATGCGGTTGAGAAATTCGGGCTGGAAAGTTTTCTTCAGCTCGCGTTCGATTTTGGCCTGGGCCTCACGCTCTTTGGAATCATCGCTGACCTGCAAGAATCCCAGGCTGCCGGATTTGCTGACATACTCGGTTCCCAGGTTGCTGGTCATGATCAGCACCGTGTTGCGGAAATCGACGATGTGGCCCTGTCCATCGGTCAGGCGGCCATCATCGAAGATTTGCAGCAGGGCATTCCACACTTTGGGATGGGCTTTCTCGATTTCGTCGAAGAGCACCACGCTGTAAGGGCGGCGGCGGACTGCTTCAGTCAACTGGCCGCCTTCTTCGTAGCCGACGTATCCGGGAGGGGCGCCGAAGAGCCGCGAGACGGTATGCTCTTCGCGGTACTCACTCATGTCGATCCGGACGAGGGCATCCTCGTTGTCGAAGAGGAATTCCGCCAGGGCTTTGCCCAGTTCGGTCTTGCCAACGCCGGAGGGACCAATGAAGATGAATGACCCGATCGGCCGGCGGGGATCTTTCAAGCCGGAACGGGCCCGGCGGATCGCATCGGAAATGGCGGTGATCGCTTCGTGCTGGCCGATGACGCGCTCGTGAAGGCGGTCTTCCATCTTGAGCAGGCGTTCGGCTTCGGTTTCGAGCATCTGGTTGACCGGGATGCCCGTCCACTGGGAGACCACCTCGGCGACATCGTCCTCATCGACGATCTCATCCAGTTCGTGCTCGCCTTCCCACCTATCTCTCAGTTTATGGAATTTTTCCTCCAGGCGAGAACGCTCCATCTTCTTTTCGGCGGCGCGTTCGTAATCGCGCTCCAGGCCGTATTGCTCTTCTTCGGCTCTGAGCCGGTCGATTTCGGACTTCATTGCCTTCAGGTCCGGGGGCAGGGAATACAATGCCACCCGCAGCTTGGCCGCGGCTTCGTCCATCAGGTCAATGGCTTTGTCGGGTAGGAAACGGTCGGAGACGTAGCGGTTGGAGAGCCGCGCCGCGGCGACGAGAGCGTCATCGGAGAAACTAACCTTGTGGTGGGCCTCGTAGCGGTCGCGGAGACCTTGCAGCATCTCGATTGTCTCTTCGACGCTGGGCTCCTCGACAAAGACGGGCGCAAAGCGGCGTTCCAGGGCGGAGTCTTTTTCGATGTATTTGCGGTACTCATCCAGGGTGGTCGCACCTACGCATTGCAGCTCGCCGCGGGCCAAGGGCGGCTTGAGCATGTTAGATGCGTCCAACGTGCCGCTGGCCGCGCCGGCACCAACAACGGTATGCAGCTCGTCGATGAAGAGAATGATCTCGCCCTCGGCGCGCTGAATATCTTCGATGGCCGCCTTGAGCCGTTCCTCGAATTCACCTCGGAACCGGGACCCGGCGATCATCGCTCCCAAGTCCAGCGAGACGACGCGTTTGCCGGTGAGAATCTCGGGCACGTCGTTGGTGGCGATTTTTTGGGCTAGACCCTCCACAATGGCGGTTTTGCCGACTCCGGCATCGCCGATCAGAACCGGGTTGTTCTTCGTACGGCGACAGAGGATTTGGATGACGCGCAGGATTTCGGAATCCCGCCCAATCACCGGATCCAGCTTGCCATCCCGGGCCATGCTGGTCAGGTCGCGGGAGTATTTTTCCAAAATTTTATAGCGGGTTTCGGCTTTGGGATCGGTAACCCGCTGTCCCCCGCGCATTTCTTCGATGGCGTTATAGACGCGCTCTTTGGTCACGCCAGCAGCGTCCAAAAGTCGGGCTGCCGAGGTGTTGCTTTCGCTCAGAATGGCCAGGAAAAGATGCTCAGTCGAGATGTATTCATCCTTAAATCGATTGGCTTCTTTGTTGGCCAGGTCGACAATTCGTTTGACGTTGGGGGTAATAAAAACCTGCCCCGCACCGCCGCCAAAGATATTCGCCTTGGGGCTGTTACGCAAAACCCTGTCGAGTTGCTCGGCTAATTGGTCGGCATCAACGTTGAGCTTCTTGAGCATGTGCGAAATAGCACCATCAGGCTGCTCAATTAGCGCCAGTAAAATGTGTTCTGTATCAATTTGATTGTGTCCGTAGCGCTGAATAATCTTTGCTGCTCGTTGAGCAGCATCTTGGGCGCGCTCGGTAAAGCGATCGAATCGCATCATGGTTATTCTTTCCTTCCTTTAGGCAAATGAATTATTTTTGCCGATAAAATTATATCATTTGGCATCCCTAAAAGGTGCGGCGGAGTGTTAGAAAAATATATAAAATTTCCCCTTCCAGAGAGCGACAGCTATTGGATTCCTATTCTTCTGCTTCGACGGCGGCGCGTGTGGTCTGACAACGATTGCATTCGGCGCTGGAGCAGAGCAACGCCAGCGGATCATCGTTGATCATCTCAACAACGGCCTCGACCAAATCCCGGAGGGGGACGGCTTGAATGGAGGTGGGACCAACGAAAACTTTTTTCAGGCTGGTTCTCAAGGCCGGAACGATGGCCTGAAACCCCTGTGAACAGCCCGGATAACCGGGGCACGCGATAATCCCTCGGGGAGTCAGCGCCCAGCGGACGAATTGTTTGCGCCCGGCCATCTTTTCGCCGTAGTGGACGCTCGTGTTGACGGTGTGGTCTGTGCCCAGCAGCAAAACGACGCCATCCGCTTTGATCAACTCTCCAATGGGTGCCAGCGGCCTCTTGACCGTCTGGGCGGCGATCGCCTCGTCGGCGTTGATCCCAGTAAACGAAAGGATGGGATGCTCGGACCGCTTCGAGTGCGATAGTTGGCGCAACTCCTCGGCGACTACGCCCATGCTTTTATCGGCGGGCATATCCGGGCGGAAAAACTCGGCCATTTGGTTGAGATCTGTCCGGCTGCCATAATCGGTGCCATTGTTCGGCGGCCCGGTCTCAGGAATGACCATTGTTTTATAGGTAAACGTCGGCATGATTAAGCCGTCAGAGACGGTCAACAGGGCGCCTAAAACGGTGTCGCCCCCCCCTTGCACCATCCCAAAGGCGGATAGGGAGACATGGGCAATAGCCAGACGTCCCCCGACCATGCCGAGTTTGCGTAATGCTTTCGTCAGATCTCGATAGCCGATAATTGACATGATGCTTTCGATGCTTTCACTTGAAGGCGCTCCAGATCGGAGGTAATTGCGATTGATAGAAATATTATAAGCGATTAATTGCTGTCCGCGAGAATTTTACCGGTCAGTGCTTATTGCTGCGGGCATAACGGGATTTCCCCCTTGTTGGTGTTTGCGTTCAAGGGCAGCCCGAAATAAGGCGAGGGATCCAACGTGTTTTTGATGCTCAGTTCGTTGAGATAGTTGCCTTCGCCATCGTCGAGCACAATCGAAAAATGCAAATGGATGCCGGTAGGATTGTTGGGAACACCGGAGTAATTGCCCTGGTAACCCAGCAGGGTGCCGGCTTCAACAAACTTTTCGGATGTGCCGGGAGGGAAATCGGAAACGATGTAGGATTCCCCTGCACTGGAGGCCATGTGGGTGTAGTAGGTCCAAATTTGGCGGGATGGCTGCAAAGGATCGCGAGGGATGCGGATGATTAAGGTTGACTTCCAGTCGGAAAGACGAGTCAGGTACCCGGCGTGGGCCGCGTAGATGGGAGTCCCTCCCGGTTCCGAGCCGCCGAAGATGTCGATGCCCTGATGCCTGTGCCCGGGCCGGAAGGAATCGTCCCAGAGATAGCCGATATACCCGCTGGTGGGCACCTGGAATGGGGCCTCCCCGCAGCATGTCCGCGCCTCGATGGCCCACTCGGGATGGTCTTCGGGGTTGCGAATCCAGGCGATCACCTTGGCGCTGCGACCGCTGCTCCGTCTGATCCAGCGGTAGGCGAAGTAGCCGCCGACGACGACGAGAACAACCATGATTGCGATGATCGTCCGCAGCAACACGCCCGGACGCTTTTTTCTGCCGAGTTGGAACGACATGGTCAGGCCTCAGCTTGCAGATCGACGGTTTCGGCAGCGGTAACCCGCAGGATCTCCCCTGGGGAGAACCGCAACAACACGTGGTGCCCACCACCCCCGGCGTAGACGGTCTCCTGCTCCAGGACGCGTTGATCCACCAGGGTTGGAACAGGCCGGGGATGCCCAAACGGTGGCACGGTTCCGACTTCGTAGCCGGTCGTTTCGAGCACAACCGGTGGTTTGGCCAATTTGACCTCCTTCGGAGCGATCCCAAAGTGATCGGCGATCGCTTGCGATGAAATCCGCTGGGTGCCGCAGGCGATCACAAGTACCTGCTGGTCGGCTACGCTGAAAAGGAGCGATTTGACAATTTGATCTGGGTGCGCGCCCACGGCCTGGGCGGCCTGATCAACCGTCGAAACAGCTTTCTCCAGGCGGAAAATTGTCCCTTCAACGTCATGTTCCTGCATGAAATTTCGCAGATGTTCATTCGTCAACATGGTGATCCCTTTCATGTTTGCTTGGCTTTTCGATGCTGATTTCTGTTTGCTTGGCAGTGAGCAGAATCAGTTGTCCTGCTGCGATCTGGTGTAAAAATTCCCCGGCGGCCTGCCCTTGTGGCGAGTCCAGCGCGGCTTGCAGCTCTTCTTGGCTTTCGAAAAAGAGTTCGCGGATCATCTGAATGTCACGTCGGCCAAAGAGAAATTCCTGGACAT
>CAZXXW010000089.1:0-14843 GCA_964644835.1 uncultured Anaerolineales bacterium | reverse complement strand
AATGACGAATTATCAGGGGCATAAATCCAATTAATCAAGCCCGTTAAACCTTCATCATCTGTATATGCAAAAGGATGATCTTGGATTACTAACGCTGTTCCTTCAGCAATATCGGGCACCCTCCAAACCAATTGCCACAAAAAACGTTTCTGCAACTCCCATTCAGCATGAAATGATTCTGCTAAATAGAAATGGTAACTTGTGGCAAAACCAACTGCGATCCCAACAATAATAATTTGCTTCACGCTGTTTTTAATGAAAAGATTCACAACAGAAACAAACAGAATACTAACACCTAACGCTAAGGGAAGTGTAAATCGATTCTCGGGAAACTCTAACCGGATCGGTAGAGGAACCAACCACATAGGTAAACCAGCCACTAATAATGCCCAAGAACCAACAAAAAACATCTGTATATTTGAATTTATACTCTGGTTGTCCTGTTTGGAACGCTTCAATTTTAGTAGATAAATTACAGTGACAAAAAACGCCACAAAAAACAATAGTGTTAATAGTTTATCTGAAGTTGTATCTAGAGAAATGATCTCTTGAATCTGAACTACACGTTCCCATGCTACCAAGCTTACTTCAATCAGGTCTTGTAAAATGGTTTGAGAGAGAACAAAAAGGGATGATAATAAACCACCATTGATTAGAGATCCAAATATACCTACTTGATAGTATTCTTTATGAAGACTACGTCGTAAATAAAAAACGATGATGAGTAATAAAAACGGCAACCATATTTTTATCGTTTCCATTAATCTTTGCTTAATGTTTTTGGATTTCTCACTCAATACGATCCAAACTAAGATAGGCTTTAATAATTCAAGCCCATAAAAATAATCAGTGGTGAGCATTGAAATAGCAGTTAAGATAAGAGCAATCGAGACAAATAACCATCTACGCAAATAAAGTGACCGAGTACCAAGGACCAAAAATCCCATAGAAATAATCGTGAATGCATAAGGATAAATATGGCGACTTAAATTTACGGAAATAAATTGATGCCCAAAACCTGGATAAACAACAAAAATAGTGGAAATCAAAGTAGCTGCATATACCCTTTTTGGCCACAACTGCAATAACATCCACCATAATCCTGCTGCAGCTAACCACCGGCCAAATGTAGAGAAGGCCTGCCAATACAAGGGCTCATAACGAAAAAATCGCACTCCTAACATCAACAGCCGTCCTGATAAAGGTCGGCCCGGATCCAATTCAGTAATCGACGAAATACCACCTAATTTTGTAAGCCACAAAAAAGGTAAATCATCCCAATAAAACCCTACTGAATTAGAATATAAACCAAAGTTTATGAAGACTAAAAGCAATAAGAATAAGGGAATCGTCCAAAGAGGGAAATTTTTCTTATCAATACTCATTTTTTTCTTCGCTTCTATACCTTTTGTTATTGTTTTTCCTACATTGACTTTGGGGAAAAATTATCCACTTAATTGATCCCACAACCCCAGCACGACCAAGGCATAAATTCGTTTACCATGATTCTCTTTGCCGTTTTTATGCTCGTCTAGCAAAGTTTCTACAACAGAACGATTAAACCACATCTTGAGACAATTGTCAGAATCGAGCAAAATGTCTTCAGCCCATGCGGTGAGAGCGTGGCGGAACCAGGCCCCCAGAGGCACGCTGAAGCCCTGTTTACCGCGCCCACCGACAGAAGGGGGCAATTCATCGGCAAAGGCTTTACGGAGCAAATATTTTCCGGTGCGCCCATTCACTTTCATGCTTGTCGGTAATCGCGCTGCCCAGGAAGCAATCTCATGATCGAGGAACGGGGAGCGCCCCTCCAAAGAGTGCGCCATGGTCATCCGGTCGGCTTTGACGAGCAAGTCGCCGGGGAGATAGGCATGGTTGTCGGTGTAGAGCGTCCGGTCCATGAATGTCTCGGCATGGGGGGATTCAAACATCTCGACGAGAAAATCTTCTGCGGAGCGATCCTTCAATTGGGCTTGATATTCCTCCCGCCAGAGCCGCGCTTTCCAGGCCGGGGAGAAGTAGGAGCCCCACCGCAGGATGCTGGCGCGGGGATCGATGCTAGCGACCTGCTCCAGGCGTTTGAGGCCGTTGACCCAGCCGCGGCCGATGGGGCGATCGGCGGGATCGGGTAGACGATCTGCCAGGGCGGGAATCAGCTTCCGGGTCAGGAGCGATGGCAATTTGGTATAACGATTCGCCCAGGGGTCCAGCCAATAGCGGTGATACCCGGCAAAGGCTTCATCGCCGCCATCCCCGTTCAGAGCGACGGTGACGTGTTCCCGCGTCAAGCGGGAAAGGTGATACAGGGGCAGGGCAGCGGGATCGGCTACCGGTTCGCCAAAATGCTTGACGATCTCCGTCAGGGTGGCGGGAATATCGCCAAAGCTGAGGATGAATTCGTGATGGTCGGTAGCATAACGCTCGGCCACGGCACGGGCATATGCCAGTTCAGAAAAAGATGATTCTTCGAAGCCCACAGAAAAGGTTTTGACAGGCTGGGAACTCAACTCGGACATCAGCGCCACGATGACGCTGGAGTCAATCCCGCCGCTCAGGTGCGCGCCGAGGGGCACATCGCTGATCATGCGTATGCGCACGGCTTCGGTCATGCGCCGGCGAAGCTCGTCGGCAAGCTCGTCCTCGGAGGCCTTCCATTTGGGCTCGTAGGAAAGCTGCCAATACCGTTCTACATCGCACGTCGCACTCCGCACGTCGTACGTCAATATGTGGGCAGCAGGAAGTTTGTAAACGCCCTGGTAGGGTGTGAGAGGCTCAGGAATGTATTGCAGGCTGAGATAAAGATCGATGGCGGGAAGATGCAGCGATGGCCGCTCAGGCAATCCCTTGAGCAGGCTGGGAAGTTCGGAACTGAAATAGAGAACTTCGTCTTGTATTGTATAATAAAGCGGTTTTTGGCCAAGCCGATCCCGGCCAAGCAACAACTGATTCTTGCGCGTGTCCCAGATCGCAAAAGCGAACATGCCGCGCATGTGCTGGACACAATCGTGGCCGTACTCTTCATAAAGATGGACGATGCACTCCGTGTCGCTGTGGGTGCGAAAACGGTGGCCACGGCTTTCTAAATCGGTGCGCAACTCGGGGAAATTGTAGATTTCGCCGTTCTGGATCACCCAGGCGGTTTCATCTTCGTTGGGAATCGGTTGATCGCCGGTCTGCAAATCGATGATGGCCAGACGCCGCATACCTAAGCCAACGCCGGGCGCAAAATAGAAGCCGTCGCTATCGGGGCCGCGGTGCCTGATCGCGGCGTTCATCCGCTCCAAGGAGGTGCGTTCGACCGCGGTGGAATCCGAACGAACGAGGCCACAAATGCCACACATCTAGGCCACCTGCTTCAAGAGACGTAAATAGGCCTGGGCGGTCGCCTGCCAGGAATAGGATTCGAGAATATGTTGGCGGGCGGCTTTCCCCATCTCGACGCGTAGATGCTCTTGGGAGATCAAGGTTCGCAAAGCGTCTCTCAACGCGCCTATATCCTCGCTGGGCACAAGCAGACCGTTCTCACCATCGACAACCAGCTCTTGATTGCCGGCTATATCGGTAGCAATCGCGGGGAGTCCGCAACTCATCGCCTCGAGCAAGGAGTTGGGCATGCCCTCATGCCGGGAGGGAAAAACGAATAAATTCGCCTCATGATAGTAAGGGAGCAACTCTTGGCGAGATTTCCAGCCGACGAAATCGACCTGATCATCCAAGCCAAGCGATTGCGCCTGTTCCATCAACGGTACCAACTCAGGGCCATCTCCAACGATGGTCAAGCTCCAGGTCAAGTCCCCCAAATCAGATAAAGCGTCCAAGAGCAAATCCAAGCCCTTTTGATAGACCAACCGACCGGTGAAGAGGAGATGGGCAGCGTTCCAGGACCGCTCGACGCGATGATATTTGTCGACATCAACGCCGTTGGGAATGACGCGAATGTCCACCCGAGGGGCAAAATCTTCTGCTAAGGTTTTTAGGCCGTCGCTGTTGGCGACTACTACCCCGGCGCCACACCAAATTAAATGGATGATGGTGCCTAGCAAACGGTGATAGAGGGCAAAATCATATGGACGGAATCCGGGCACGTCGCCGCCGCGCAGAGAGACGATGTAAGGGACGCCATAGACTTTGCGTAACAACCATGCAGCCGGCCCGCTGGGGACGCCAAAATAGGCGATTACGCCGTCGGGACGCCATTGACGGGCGAAACGCAAGCTCGACCAGGCTGCGCTGACCATAAAGTGGAGCTGCTCCCAGGGCCCGGAACTGGATTCAGACTTTCTCCAGGAGGGAATCCGCACTACCCGGACGCCCCGGCGGGTTTCTCGGTGCGGCAAATCCTGGTAACGGCAGGTTAACACCGTGACTTCGTGTCCATGAGCGACAAGCTCAGCGGCCACGTGAGCGCTGGCATTGCCAGCGCCGCCCCCCACGGGAGGATATTCGCTGTTGATGATTAAAAAACGCATAGATGGCAAATTGAACGTGGCAAGTGTCAAGTTACACCTGCCACGGAATTAGTCTTCGGCTAAACGCTTGAGATTCTTTGCAATGATCGGGCAGTCTTCAACATCCCGCCGGGGATATAAAACCTGCACAGCCATCCCGTCCAACGTCAAACGGGGGCGATAATAACACAACAAAGGCCTATTTACGAATCGAACCCAGACATTATGCTCTTCGGCCCAACTTCTCTGCTGATCTTTGTAAAACGCGACCACAGGATCTGTCACAATGGCTTCGAAACGCTGGGACTGAATATCGTTGTAAAACTGCTCTAAATAAAGTCGATTTTGAGACATGACCATTTCCATGAAAAAGACTTTTTCATAAGCGGGCACAAGGGGCATGTCAAACTCATCTTCGAAGAGAAGCAATTGACGCTCTGAGACGAACAGCACATCGCCATCGTCACGAGCAGCATAGTTAACGGTCCAATACAATTGTTTCAAGGCTGCCTGCGTATCTTCTGGGGAGGGCAAACGCATCAACCCGCCGCCCCGGAGTGCAAAAAATATGGGGACAGCCAGCAAAGATAAGGTGCGAAACCAGTTATAGGTGACGGGGGATGAAGCATTCTCTTCTTCATCGGCAAAACGGTCAAAATAGAGATAGCCAGCGATCAAGAGCAACAAAACCAGATAGGCGTCCAGGTTGTGCAAGTTGCTCCCGCCGCCAATCTTGACGCTGACGATCAGCCCCCCGGCGAACAAGACCAGCAACATGGTCATCAAACCAAAGGGACGAATAAACGCCCAGCGGCCCCTGCTTTGCCAAAAGCGAGCGACGATCAGCCACAACAGCGGAAATGAAACCAGCAGCGCGCTGAAGACGAGTCCCAGCCGGAAGGTGGAACTCGGCCACAAGCGGTACCAAAGCAAACTCGATGAAAAGCTGGAGGTGAATTGCTCCGGTTTGTTGCCGGACAAGAACATATACAACGCCTGCGATCCAAACGCTGTGCCCAGGCCGAGCACGCTCCACAGTGCCGGAAAACTCAGGTAACGCCAGAGCGGCTTGTTGCCCTGCTTTTCTTCCAACAAATATAGGGCGATCGCCAACATAGCCGGAACAGGATACCAGTTGATCCGGCTGATTCCGGCCCAGGCGGAGGCGAGCACAACCACGGCAGCGGATCGCCAGGGTTTGCGCCGGTCAAAGCCGGCCAAGACAATCATAACCGGCACCAGGAGATGGTAATACACCGCCCCGCGGAAGAGATACAGGTAAACGGTGATGGCCGTCAAGATGGCCGGGAGCCAACCTTTGAGCCGCAGGCGGCGGACGAACACATAGGATGTCAGCGCCGTAAGCACAATCCACAACAGGGCTTGCCAGAGGCGATGCCCCCATAGGGGAATCCCATCCAAGAGAAAGGGAAGGGATTGCATCAGATAGCGAGTAGGGTGAAGCACTGAGGGGGACAGATCGAGGCCGTAGAGCTTCTGATCAAAGAACAACGAGGCGTAATAATAGCGGCTTGCTTCCGACCAACCAATCGAGAAGGGGAAATCTCGCACCGGATTCAGAAAGAGGGTTGTCTGATAGACGAAGGCGGTACTCAAACATGCTGCCATGCCCGCAAGTCGTGATGTCAAAGAAGGTTTGATCACTTTGAGGGCGAGCCCTTCTATCGTGACAACGACGCTGAAGAGCAACAAGCGGGGAAAGAGATCAATCAGCAAATCGCCCAGGCCCCTGAGTACCAGGAAGCTATATGCCAAAATGGCAACCACCGCAACGATCCCGGCAAGCCAGCGGGGAGAGGAAATGTTTGCAAACCAATCATTCCATTGTTTGATCAAGGATTTGCCCCAAGCCGTCCAGGTGATAATCAAGGCAAGCAGAGCGAAAAAAGCGGCCATGCTCAAGGCGATCACTAACAGCCACCGTTCTGCTCGCGGAGTAAAGGGTACCCCAACGGCGAGCACCTGTTGGGCGATCTGATAGGCGGAGCCGATCAACAAGATCAACCAGATGGCCAACAGCCAACGCCACACATGCAAGGGTTTCGATTGTTTCAAGAATTGGGATTGTCTAGGAATCATAAGGCTTCACTGTCAAGCTCATCGACTTTGCTTTGGCGAATGCCGATCAAAATCGAAGGGACAAAGGCAACGCCGGGCAAACTGGCTAACATCTGAAATGTGCGCACCAACAAGGCAATGGTGAGGCTGTTTTCAATCGAGATACCACCCACGTTAGTAAAAATCAGCGTCATGGCGATCTCTTGAACGCCATACCCGTTGATCGAGATCGGCGCCAGGGTGATCAGATAAACAAAGCTCCACAGACCGCCAACCAGCAACAACGGGATAGTCTCGTCCAGCCCACGGAGCAACAAAGCGATCATGCTGAACAAGGAGAGCATGTGCATCCAGGTCATCGCCAGGGCAAGCAGCAGGGAGCGGGGTTGATCTTTCCACAGGGCAAAGGCGCGGCCAATTCGGCGGAACAAGTCCTGTATGCGGCCCCAAAGCGTGCCTAGGCCGATCGGCCCCAAGAGTGAGGCTTCCAGCCCAAACGAATCCCGCCAGCCCTGCTGGACGATCATCCAGTCCCACAGCGGGCGCGCCCCCAAGGGAACGGCCAACAGCATCCCCAGCAATCCAATCAAACGGTCCACAATCAATGATGCGGTACTCTTGGCGGCATCCAATTTGTACTGCACCGCTCCGGCGAGACGAACGACATCGCCCCCAACGGTAGTGGGAAGAAAATTAGCCGCGAACAAGCCCGCAAAGGTCAGCCGAACTGCCTGAGGGAAGGTAATGCGCATATCTGTAGCGGCCAGCAAGGCATACCAGCGCCCGGCCACAGCCAAACGTGAGAGCAAGGTCAGGAGCAGGGCGATTCCAAGCTGCCAGGGGGGAATTCGTCGAATAGCATCGAAAATATCCCTCCATCCTTGGCGGCTGAGCAGATAGATCAACAGGGCGCTGGCTAGCAGAAACCCTGTCCAGCGTAAATATCTGGTCTTCCGCGAGCCCCTGGCGAAATTATCCATGGGGATTCATAGAGACTTGAGAACGCTTATTGATCCGAGAGACCATTGATCACTTCTCGAACAGTATAGGTGGGCTTGGATTGGGCTTCATAATAAGTGCGCACCTGCAATTCGGCGATCAGACCCATCAGGATGGATTGAAAACCGAGAATGAAGAACATCACACTAACGGGGAAAAAACCCGAATCGAACACGGACACCCTCGTGACCAGACGGCGCACGATGATGAACAATAACATCAATGTGCCCAAGCCCATCAGCCCCATCCCGGCACCACCAAAGAGATAGATCGGTTTATGACCATAGCTGATCAAGAATTTGACGGTGAAGAGGTCTAAAATCACCTTGACGGTTCGTTCCAAGCCGTAACTGGTCTCACCGAACTTGCGCTCCCGATGGTGAACGGGCACTTCGGTCACCTTGGCGCCTACATAGCCGGCATAAGCGGGGATAAAGCGGTGCATTTCGCCGTACAGACGGAAACCGGTGAGGAAGTCACGGCGGTAGATCTTCAAGGTGCAGCCGTAATCGTGCAAGTGCACCTGTGTGACCCAGGAAATCAACTTGTTTGCAATACGAGAAGGAAGCGTCCGGGTGAGAAACTTGTCCTGGCGGTCGACGCGCCAGCCGCTGACAACGTCGTAGCCATGATTCAATTTTTCGAGCATCATCGGGATGTCAGCAGGATCATTTTGAAGGTCGGCATCCATGAGCACGATGATCTCTCCCTGGGAGTTGTCGATTCCCGCGGCGATGGCCGCTGTCTGACCAAAATTGCGCCGCAGAGCGACCACTCGAGTATTTTCGCCATCTTGAGAGGACAATTCCTTCAAAACTTTCAGGCTCTGATCCCGGCTGCCATCATCAACATAGACAACCTCCCAGCGCAAGGCCAACGAAGACATGGCCTGGCTGATTTCTCGATGCAATTGAGGCAGGCTCTCCATCTCATCAAAAACGGGGATGATGATCGAAATATCCATACAATTCAGTTCCTCTTGGTTTGGTAATTTAACAGCAGGCATTGTAGCCCACGCTCAGTTAATGGTCAAGCTAGCAAAATGACGCACGTCACCTTAGCGTCTCGCCCTTCTAATGGTATCATGCACATCGAAACATTGCTTATTATTTGAAATCAGGATGTACTGCTGCAACAATTCTACTTGTAAGCTTCGGAATTAGACGTAGAAAAAAGGATACCATGAAAGTCGTTTTTATCTCGATGTTCAGAAGCGGTTACGGCGGCGGAGAAGGTCGTGTCGCCCACGAGTTAGCCCATCATTTTGCCAAAAAACATGAGATCGTCTTGATTTGTCCTGCCGAACGATCCGGCCTTTACCAAGAAAACAACCTAAAAATCTACGGGGTTCAAAGCGCAGGGGTCGATGAATTTCACATGCCGGTGCTGTCGGCCAAAACGGTCAGCAATATGTTCGCTTTTTTGGATAGTTTCAACCCTGATGTCGTCCACTCCCACGAGCCCGCCCTGATGGGGTTGATCGGGCAAATCTGGGCTAAATTGGAAGAGGTTCCCTTTGTTCATACCACTCACGTGCTCCCGGACAAAATCCTCAATTTTGGCGCCTCCGATGCTCTCAACCTGGCTTTGCTGCAAAGTTCCTTGAGTTCTTCGGTGACTCGCCGCGTCCTGACAGACTTCTACGAGAATTGTGACGCCATCGTCGCCCTGAACGAACCGGCCCGAAAGGCGTTGCGCCAATACGGCTACCAGGGCAGAATTTTCATCATCCCCAACGGACGCAACCTGAAACTTTACCGCCAGAGCCAAAATGCCGACATCACCAACCCGGAGAAGATTCTGACCTTCACGGGCTACATCAGCGAACGCAAAAATCAGGGCTATCTTCTAGAGATGCTCTGTCACCTGCCCGAGGCGTACCGCCTCGTCCTGGTGGGCAAACCGATCAAGCCGGAGGACGGCGAACAGCTCAAAACCTATTGCCACCAACAGGGCATCGATCAGCGGGTCACCTTTGCCGGCCAAGTCTCCCATGAAGAGATTCCAGACTACCTGCAAAAGGCTCACCTTTTTGTCTCCGCATCGAAAATGGAGGTGCAGAGTCTCTCGATCATCGAGGCGCTCGCTTCCGGTACCCCAATTGTGGGACTATCCAACGAGACCATCGCCGAGCTGGTGGATGAAAACGTTGGGGCCTGTCTGCCACCGGACACATCTCCGGAGACGTTTGCCCGGCACGTCATCGAGAACTGCTCGCTGCCCCCCGACAACTATGAACGCCTCTGTGAGCAAGCCCAAGAACGGGTCAGCCATCTCGATTGGTCCAAAGTGATTGATAAGACTGTTGTAGCATACCAAAAATTGATTCAAGAAAAGCGCAGAAGCAGCGGCGAATCTTCGCCAAGCGACAAACGTGCTTTCGATGACCTGATCTCTTTGCTGGCTACCGGCGACGTGCGTAAAATTTTGAAGTCCAGGCAGAGCAAGTTGATCTCTGTTCCTACGCCGACATTCCTGGAAAGGTTGGCCCTCGGCAAAAAGTTGAAGAGGTTGGGACGGGTCTCGAGAACGACCTGGTTTTTTGCCGCCATTACCGTGGTGGTCTCGATCATCGGGTATCTGGTGATGAAAATCAAGAATATGCGCCAATCCCTCCAGTGAAATCGAAACGATCAACCTAAAAAACAATCCCCAGAGGGAAGTTGCGCCTTCTGGGAATGTTGATTCAAATTAGCTTCAGGGCAGCCGGCTATTTTTCCGTTGCCGTCACCCCAATCATCTTGTCACCTGCTTCGATTTCGTTGACCACATTCATCCCAGAGACCACCTTGCCGAAGACGGTGTGCTTTCCGTCAAGGTGGGGCTGAGGCGAGTGGGTGATAAAGAACTGACTGCCGTTGGTGTTCGGGCCGGCGTTGGCCATCGAAATCGCGCCGGTCTCATGTTTGAGCGAATTCCCATCTAGCTCGTCTTCGAACTTGTAGCCCGGGCCGCCGCGGCCTGTCCCGGTGGGGTCGCCGCCTTGGATGACGAAATCGTCGATGACGCGGTGAAAGCTGACGCCATCATAGAATCCTTCGCGAGCCAAAAAGACGAAGTTGTTCACCGTCTTGGGGGCATGTTGGGGATAGAGTTCAAGTTGAATTGTCCCCCGATTGGTCTCCATCTCGACTTTGTACTCTTTGTCAGGGTCGATGACCATCTCAGGGGGTTGGTTCCATTGTTGCATATCAAGTTCCTTTCTAAATTTGCAAACGTCTAACGAAATATTTTCTTGTTCGCTTCACCCGCTCTGCACCTTTGCGACTCCGTGTTAAAACTAATCAATTGTCGTGCTGTTAGCCACGAAGTGCAACACCGCGCGGGTCAACAACGTATCATCAACAGCGCGGTGGGCGTTCGGAAGCTCCAGGTGGCATTGCTTCCCAGCCTGATCGAGGCTCTGCCATCT
This sequence comes from uncultured Anaerolineales bacterium, assembly GCA_964644835.1. Taxonomy (GTDB): domain Bacteria; phylum Chloroflexota; class Anaerolineae; order Anaerolineales; family UBA11858; genus JAYELX01. Next base: position 3,905 of record CAZXXW010000089.1, on the reverse strand, counting down.
GTACGAGCCCCGTTTAGGGTTCCATTGACCGTAGAATTTGGCATACAGCTTCATCACGCAAAAGAAATTCGCCTCCGGTTGGCGCCACTGCATCCAACTGCGAGTGTGAGATTGTTGCATCATCCGGACGTCAAAGTCGAGATTGTAAATCCCGACATACCGCCCCTGGAGCGCGGCTTCCACCTGGGGCCAGACATCCTGCCAGGAGGGCGCGTCGACCAACATCTCGTTCGTGATCTTGTGGACTCGCTGGGCCCCAAGCTCAATTTTGCCCCGCGCTTTGACAAGCGTATCTACCAAGACGCTGCCGTCATGATCAACAATGCCGATCTCGACGATTTCGGCGTTGGGTCCGGTGCCCGTCGTCTCGGTATCCAGATAAACTGGCTTCTTGGCCAGATACTGTTTGGCCTGCCGAATGGCTTCGGCACGTGCCCTTAGTTTCATGATATTTCTCCTACGATAATTTGGTTCGAACGCTCTTTATTTTTTCAGACATGGTCTGCTCTCGGTCCACGCGTGTGCCCAAACGTAGATTGGTGGAAACGCGCGGCGCGCCCATCTGGTGAAGTTTCTGGTGGCAGCGTTCAATCGCCGCGGCGATGACGCTCCATTCTCCCTCCACGTTGGTCCCGTTGGCATGGAGCTGCGGCTCCAGCCCCGCGTCGATCAAAACGCGCTCACAGGCGGCGACATACTCCGAAAGGGAGACACCGACACCAATGGGAATGATAGCAAGATCGGCAATCGCTTTCATCGTTCAACTCCTTTCTAGACAAGACTAACAACGAAAACGACGACTTAACCACGAAAGGCACAAAGAACACCAAGAAGCTCTTTGTGCACACAAAGCAAGCCTTTGTGTACTTTGTGTCTCGGTGATGAGCAGTCAAAATTTATTGATTGCTCTTGAGCTTGTCGGCGAATTTTTTGCGGAATTTGGCTACCTTGGGGGAGATGACCACGCGGCAATACCCCCTGTTGGGATTCTGTTCATAATAACGTTGGTGATAGTTCTCGGCGCGGTGAAATTCGTCCAAGGGGGTAATCTTGGTGACGATGGGATCATCCCAAAGATCGGCAGCAAACTCATCGATGACTTTTTCGGCAATCTCTTTCTGTTGCTCATCGTGATAGAAAATCATCGAGCGATATTGGGTGCCAACATCGGCGCCCTGGCGGTTGAGCGTGGTCGGGTCGTGGATGGTGAAGAAAACCTTGAGAATCTCTTCAAAAGAGATCTTGTCGGGATCGAAGCTGACTTGGGCGACTTCGGCATACCCGGTTGTGCCCGTGCTGACCCGCTTGTAGGTGGCCGGGCCATCGCCGCCAGCGTAGCCAACGACGACATCGGTGACACCGATCAAATCACGATAGATCGGTTCCAAACACCAGAAGCAGCCGCCCCCTAACGTGGCGACTTCTCTTTTTGCAGACGTGTTCGTGGTCATAAGATTTGCTCCATCATCGCGGCGACAGCCTGATAGATGGGTGAATCATCCCCCATCTCAACCAGAGGGCGGCCGCTAAACTCGAACTCGGTCATCGTGCCATCGGCGGGGATCACACCCAGCAGGGGCAAATCGATCGCATCGATGCGTTCCTGCAAGGGAGCGGGCATCTCGCCGGGAAGACGGTTCAAGATTAGATAAGCGCTGCGGACGTCGATTTCTAACTCTTGCTGTAGAGCAGCGATCCGTTCGGCGGCGACAATGCCGCGAATGGTGGGATCGCTGACGACGAGCAGATGATCGACATCGCGGGTGGTGCGGCGGCTGAGGTGTTCCATCCCGGCTTCGTTGTCGATGACCACGTAGCGGTAATGGCGGCTCATATCATCGATCACGCCGCGCAAGAGGTGGTTGACAGCGCAGTAACACCCCGGCCCCTCGCCGCGGCCCATGGCGATCAAGTCGAATTTCTCGCCTTCCGAAAGGGAGGAACGAACCTCAAAATCGAGGTAATCGCGCTTGTTCATGCCGCCGCGCAAGGTGCCCATGGCTGCGCCGGACTTCAAGGCCGCTTGCTGGACTTCTTCGAGCATGTCTTCACGAATTTCCCCCACGGTCCATTCCAAATCCAAACCCAACACCATGTTCAAATTGCTGCTGGGGTCGGCATCGATGCCCAAAATTGCCCCAGATTGATTCTGGGTCAGGTATTTAATCACCATTGCTGCGACGGTAGTTTTGCCAACGCCGCCTTTTCCGGCTAACGCAATCGTTGTTGTCATAGATTATGCTCCAATTTCTACCAATAATTTTTCGGCCATCTCTTGAGCGGATTTTCTGAGCGTGTCGACATGATCGTAAACGGGAACGCCCAGTCGATCAGCTTCCTGGACTCGCAAATCAGCGGGCAGGAAACCCAGGACGGGGATGCCAGGTGATTCCTTGACGAGGAACGCTGACTCGTCTTGATTGCGAATCTTGTTGCCCACCAGCCAGAGCCGCTCCAGGCCGATGTCAGTGGCCAATTTCTTGATCTGCCGGGCGGTGCCCAGGCTGCGGCGCGTTGGCTCGACGACGATGATCATCGCGTCGACAAAATCGACCGTTGCCCGCCCCAGGTGTTCGACTCCCGCGTACATGTCCAGAATGAGAACGTCATCATCGCGGAAAAGCAGGTGGGTGAACAAGGTTTTCAACATGGCGCTCTCCGGGCAAATGCAGCCCGAGCCGCCCAGATCAACGGAGCCCATTTCGAGCAAACGGACATCGCGATGGGAGACGCTAAAGCGCTCCGGGAGATCATCGACGCGCGGGTTGATGGTGAAGAATCCACCACTGGTACCAGGTTTCGCACCGGTACGCTCCTCAATCAATTCTTCCATCTCGACAATTGGCTCGAGTTGAGCCAATTTCTGCTCGGGAAAACCCAAGGCCCCGGCCAAACAGGGCGAGGGATCAGCGTCCACAGCCAAAACGTCTCGGCCGACATCGGCGTACACCTGGGCCAATAACGCGGCCAACGTCGTTTTGCCCACGCCGCCTTTTCCACTAATTGCTAGTTTCATTGATTCTCCTTCAGGGGCAGCACAAGGCTGCAAGGTACGAGTAAAAGGTCTCCATCATTTTATCAGCCATAGATGAATGCAGATGAACAGGATCAAGAATTAACGAATTTCTAAGATATTATCAGACATCGTTCATCTGTTCGTGCTTCGCTTTCAGCAAGCGCCGGGTCAGTTGGCTTCCCAAGATAGCACAACCATCGGTGGAAAGATGGTATCCCGCCGCGGCGTCAAACAGGATGCGGTAGGAGGAGGGAAAATCTTCATCCCCAACCCAGCAGGCTACCATCAAGGCAACTCTGGGTAACACCTGATACGAATAGGAGACACTGGCAAAGAACTCCCGGCTGCCACCCGTACGCTCGGCCGCATTGGAGAACTCCTCGACACGGTTGCCGAACGCCAGGAACAATTTTTTACCCGTGTAGCCCTGAAAGGCCTGGGCGTAGAAGGTGCCATCTGGCAATTCGGTAAACGAAATCCACTCGTTGCGTTGCGGAACGCCATTGGAATGGTGGAAATAGTGCACCAACAAGGCCTGATCGAAGGGATTCAAGGGCTCGTCCGTCTCGGCCTCCCGGGCGACAAAATCGGGGAAACCGAGCAGTACATCTCGTCCCCAAAAAGCCAGACGGAAAACACTGCCAGCCTCCGGATCGTAGATTGAACCCGTTCTTGTGGCTAAATCCTGGAGATTGCGTTGGCCTAACTCTTCGCGCAATTCCTCGGTGCGGCTTTCTAATGGGGTGGGGTCATCGCCTAATAACCATTTGCTCTTTTTCATAATGGATCCTTGCATGATTCAAATTTGTGCCTAGACTTCGGAAGTCTAAAAACGCAGTAGCGCAAAAGTCACCCTGTACGAACTTTCGGAGAACATCGCCCAATTTGA
>CAZXXW010000088.1:0-15060 GCA_964644835.1 uncultured Anaerolineales bacterium | reverse complement strand
ACTGGTAAGTCATGGCAACTGCTTTTTTCATCCTCTCATCCCATATTACCAGGCGCGCACAGCGTGGCGATTCGCGTTCTATTTAAAACCATCAAGTTTATCTCTGTGAACTCTGCGACTCGGCGGTGAATTATGACCATCCACCAATCGAACCCCAACAAGCGCCCCGATGAAGACTTCCTGCCCGGCGAATTGGCCTTCTTGGTGCCGGGCAATCGCTGCCGCCTGCTCGATGGCCGCCGCACCCCGGGGCTGATCGAATCTTGTGACCTTGACAGCGCCATGTTCCGCTGGCGGATCACCGCCTTTGAAGACGAAGGCAAAACCTGGCACCTGCCCGCCGAAGATGTGCGCAACTACCAATTCGAGCCGGACAGCGCCCGCTTGACCCCCGGCCAGGTGGAGGCCTTGCAAGCCAAGATCGAACGCTACCAAACCCCCTTGCTGATCCCCCCCGATGAAGCCGCCCGCGCCGCCACCGAGCAAACCCTGGAAGCTGCGGAGCAATCCGCCCGGGGTTGGCTGCGTTCCCGGGCGCGTTTCTTTGAGGGCGACGCAGCCATCGATTGGGGCTCCCGCCGCGGGCCCTCCGCCCTGGGGGAAGACCTGCTCCGCTACCTGGCTGAACACGACCTCGACGCCGTGGAGACGCGCACGGCCGAAAACATCGTCTTGAACCCGGCCTCGGGCGAGTGGGTCAAGGGCATGCTCATCGTCCTGGCTGAAATGGGCCTGGTCGATTTCAAGGGCACAATCCCACGCACGGAGAACATCTTTCGGCGCGAGGGAGCCAAGCCGCTTCGGCGCGAGTACCTGATCCATCGTTTGGCCTTCCTGCGGGCGGCGTTCCATCTCTTGGGCATCGACGATGTGGTACTCTACCGTGGGATGAGCACCGAGCGCGCTTGGACGGAAAAAACGCGTTCGCTGTTATCCTGCACCTTCAGCCTGAACGTGGCCCAGGCCTTTGCCCACTTGGAACGGGAAAGCCGCTTCCGGCATGCTTATCTGGTCAAGACCACCCTCCCCGTCGAGCGCCTGTGGATGACGTATTTGGAAACCAAGGCGATGAACCGCCAATATCTGGAGGCCGAAGCGTTGATCCTCAACCGCGGCGACCTGAAGCTGTATTGGTAAGGCGTTTTTAATACACGAACGAAAATGAATGAGTTTACTGAAAAAACAATTGCACCGCTGAGACGCGGAGAACGCAGAGAATACTTAAAAACTCAGCGTTCTCTGTGGCTCTGCGGTAAGTTTGCCCTTTTATAGCAGAGTCGTCAGCCGAAACCAAGAATTCTGGACTTTTGTATGTTATATTAGAATCGAAAACCCCCCGCCGCAATTGGCGAGGGGTTTGATATTTTTGATCAGATCGTCAAAATCTGGTCGATCCTGTTGATCACGTTTAATTAGACTGCCTGAGGCACCGGCGTGCCGCCGTTTTTCTCCACCGGGGCGGGGAAAATCTCGTTGAACTCTTCTCGCGTCATCGTTTCCATTTCCATCAATTGTTCGGCAACAGCATCCAACTCGTCGCGATACTTGGTCAAGATTTGCTTGGCCCGGTCGTAGGCGTCGTTGACGATGCGTTGAATCTCTTGGTCGATTTTTTGAGCTATATCTTCGGAATAATCGCGCTGCTCCGAGATTTCGCGGCCCAGAAAGACCAGTTCTTCTTTTTGGCCGTAGACCATCGGGCCGAGTTCTTCGCTCATCCCCAGGCGGGTGACCATCTGGCGGGCCATCTTGGTGACCGGTTCGAGGTCGTTGGATGCGCCCGAGGTGATGTCGTTGAAGACCAGTTCCTCGGCGACGCGCCCGCCCAACAGGCCGGTCATATCGGCAATGAGCTTGTTCTTGGCCATCAAGGTGCGGTCCTCCTCGGGGAAGATCAGCGTGTAGCCGCTGGCCTGTCCCCGGGCGGTGATCGAAATCTTGTGCACTGTGTCGCTCTCTGGCATAGCCTGGGAGACGACCGCGTGTCCGGCCTCGTGATAGGCAATGATCCGTTTCTCGTCGTCGCTGATCAAGCGGCTCTTCCGCTCGGGTCCGGCGATGACGCGCTCGATCGAGTCTTGGAAATCTTTCTGGTGGATGATCTTCTGGTCACGGCGGGCGGCCAAAATAGCGCCCTCGTTGACCATATTCTCCAGGTCTGCGCCGACAAAGCCGGGCGTGCTTTGGGCCAAGACAGGGACTTCGACGTCGTTAGCCAGCGGCTTGCCGCGCAAGTGAATGTCCAGGATTTCCTCCCGGCCGCGAATATCAGGCCGGTCCAGGACCACGCGGCGGTCAAAGCGTCCGGGGCGCAGCAGCGCGGGGTCAAGAATATCAGGCCGGTTGGTGGCGGCGACAATGATGATGTTCGTGTCGGTGTCGAATCCATCCATCTCGACCAGAATCTGGTTCAAGGTTTGCTCGCGTTCGTCGTGGCTGCCGCCCAATCCGGCGCCGCGTTGGCGTCCGACGGCGTCAATCTCGTCGACGAAGACGATACAGGGCGAATGCCGCTTGGCCTGGTCGAACAGGTCGCGCACCCGGCTGGCGCCGACGCCGACAAACATCTCGACGAACTCCGAACCGGAGATCGAGAAGAACGGCACCCCGGCCTCGCCGGAGACGGCTTTGGCCAGCAAGGTTTTGCCTGTTCCCGGCGGGCCGACCAGCAAGACGCCTTTGGGAATCCGTGCGCCCAGGGAAATGAATTTGTCCGGGCTTTGCAAGAACTCAACCACCTCTTCAAGCTCGTATTTGGCTTCTTTGATCCCGCCGACATCCTCGAAGGTGACCGTGGGCTGGTCGCCGGAGAACATGCGCGCTTTCGATTGCCCGAAGGCCATCGCCGCGTTGTTGCCGCCGCGCGCCTGCCGGAAAATGAACCAGAACATCGCGCCCAGCAAAATCACCGGGGCGACATAGCTCAAAATGGTCACAATCCCAACCCAGGGGCTGGGCGGTGAGATCTCTACTTTGACCAGTTCAGGGTTAAGATCTTCGGTCGTGACGCCGAACTCTTTCAATTGTTCAACCAGCGTCGAGCGAGGATCCTTATGGGCGACAGCTTCGCTACCGTCTTCATAGATCACTCGCACTTCGTTTTCGTCGCTGACCAGTCGTGTGACTTCCTGCTGGCGGATTTGCATCGCCACTTCGTTGATCGTCAACGCATCTGTCGAGGTCGCGTTTTGGCGATAGTTAAAAAACAAGAGAACGGCAATGCCGATGATAAACAAAATATAAATGAAAGATGTCCGTCTTTTGGGTGAATCCACAGTTTCTGCCTCCAATAAAATCTATCCGATGCCAGATTGGCATGCCATTTTGGCAGGAATATTATACCAACCTCTTCTTTAAGATGGTAGTTCCCCCCGGAGAGTTAATACGTTTCTAATAGATGAGGGGTAATTGTCTGATGAAGCTTCATCTTGAACCGACAAGACTAACGAGGAGGCGCAGATTGTGTGTGCAAAGCACACCTGGTAAAAAAACACGCCTGGAGAATCGCGGAGAGAAATTTTAAACTCTGCGTCTCTGCATCTCTCCGACTCTGCGTTAAAGTATTTATGAATTATTTGGGGACTTGATTATCTGACTCCCTCGCGCCTGCTCCCGTTTCATGGGGCTGGGTTCCGGCTTGTCCGTTCCATCAGCGCCAGCATCTCCGCGGCCAGCTCGCGGCGGTCGAAGTGGGCTTCGACGTAGCGGCGTCCGTTGCGGCCCAGCGTGATTCCCCGTTGCGGGTTCTCGGCCAGGGAGCGGATCGCCTCCGCGAGAGCGTTTGCATCGCCAGGCGGCACGCTGATCCCCCCACCGGCGGCCTCGACGACCTCCCGAATCACCCCGTCGATGGCCAGAATCACAGGCCGTCCGGCAGCCATGTAATCGAAGACCTTGTTGGGGTAAACGGTCTTATACATCTCGATCGGCTTGAGGATGGCGATGCAGGCGTCGGCAGCGGCCAAGGGGGCGGCCATCCCCTTTTTGGATACCGGCGGCAAGAAATGCACGTTGTTGAGCCGCATTTCCTTGGCTTGGGTGCGCAGGGCAGGCTTTTCTTTGCCGTCGCCCAGCAAGACGATGGCGATCTCAGGATTGTCACGGAGCTGCTCGGCAGCCTCCAAGACCACACCGAGATCGTTGGATAACCCATGCGCGCCGGCATACAGGGCGACGAAGTTGCCTTCCAGGTCGTGTTCCTTTCGGAAGGATGCTCCCGTTGCCTCGGGGTCGAACATCCCTGTGTCGGCGCCGTTGGGCACCAGTTCGATCGGCTGGCCGCCCCGTTCTTGGATGTGATCCCGGAAGCCGGGCGAGTTGATCACGATCTGGTCGGCGTGGCGGTAGAGAAACCGTTCCAGCCACTGCGACGCCCGGATCAGAATCTTGTTCTCCAGCACCCCCACGGCAATCGCGAAAGCGGGCCAGAGATCGCGCACCTCGAAGAGAAAGGGCGCCCCTTTCAAGCGGGCGACCAGCCAGGCGGTGAAACCCTGAAAGATCGGCGGGGAGGTGCCCCAAACCAGATCAATGTCCCGGACTTTCATGCTGGTCAAAAAAGAGGAAACCATGAAGCTGAGAAAGCTAAAAACGCGATGCACGAAAGAGCGGTGCAGCGCCTGGTACGTGTAAGCCCGGTGGATGATGATCTCCCCCTCGCCGACCGTTTCCCTCTGCGGTGAAGCGGGTGGGGTCTCGTCGGTGCGGTTCCCGGTCAGATAGCTGACCGGGCTGGCGACCACGGTGACGCGGTGGCCAGCCTCGGCCAAATAGCGGGCAATTTCGTGATGGCGGGTGCCGCCGGGTTCGTTCAGGGCAGCGAAGGCTTGGTGGATGAGCAGAATGTGCATAGGTAGTTTTTGGTAAGAAGCATTGTCCAGCGGAGTGACGCTGAATTAGTTTGATAACTCGAATATGGTTCTACTGAAAAAAGATCAAACTCACCGAAAGAGACACAGAGAACGCTGAGTTTTTAAAAGCTTGTTTAAGATTATCAGAAGTGCTGTTTCGTTTTTTTAAACTTTTTGGCTCAACCTTTAAATTATTCTCTGCGTTCTCCGCGTCTCCGCGTTAAAATAGTTTTTCAGTGGGCTCGAATATCGTCTGGAAGAATAACGGCAACTGTCCTGATACTGTGGCTGAAAGGGACAGCGCCGGTTGTTTGTTCGCGTAGGTCGGCGAGAGCCATCCCCGGATGGGTGATGTTGAACCTTGCCCGTGGAGCACCTTGCCCGCCCGGACGAGTTGAAAGTTGGCGTTGGATGTTGCAATATCGAGTGTGATCATTACCCGACCGTGGGGGCTTTCCAATCTCAGCGCCAGATGTCCGGCTTCGCTTGCCGCAATGTCCCAGGGCCAGTCGGGCAGCAGCCAATGCAGCCGGGCGCTGATCGGTTTCGGTTGTCCTTTCGGAGACAATACCACATCTTCAACCAGCCAGCGGTCGTCCGCCCGGGCGGTGACACTGCGGCGGTGGGTGATGCCCAAGTCACGATAGCCGTTGTGTTCGGCGGCCAGTCGCATCCAGGAGCCGTCCTCGGCCCGGTCTTCGCTGACGATGTGGGCCTGGGCCACGTCCACATAGAGGAAGCGTCCGGCCCGGGTCATTTGGTCGCGGCCCTCCACCATGACCGTGTTGTGCACGGCCGCGTGGGTGAGGGCATTGTCCCACGGGGGATCGGCGTTGTAAAGGAAGGTCCCCGCGTCCTGAGTCAGGTTCAGGCCTCGCCACCACAAATCGAGGTGGAGCTGGTCGGCATGGCCGGGGCGTCCGTGGAGGTCAGCAGCGCGCAAATAAGCCCAAGAATTGTTATCTTGTATCGCTAGCTTGTTCGGTTCACGATCAAGTTTTAGCTCTGTTTTTATTCTTTGTGCCCTCGGTGTCCTTTGTGATGAAGGTGCGCCCCTCCGAGCGCTGCTGATTTCATTCTTGGAGCCAAACCATAACCTGATCTCATCCCCCGGCCCCGGCTCGAAAGCGGGCTGCCCCAAGAAAGCGAACGCGGCCGCTTGCAGTACCGGGCGATGATCGTGAAACGGGCGGATGGTCAAGGGCAAAATGTAGGCCCCATCATTGGGTCCCAGGTTGGGGACGCGGCCGGTTTGCTCGTCGGTCAGGGCCAGCAGCCAGCGGGTGGCCTGTGGCAGCTTGCCTTTGGCTTCTGGGCCTATCCTTCCGTCGGCTTGACCGGTTTGTTCCAGGGCATGAACCCACAGCGCTAGTTGAAGCATCAGGCGGTGGTAGTTCGTGCTTTGCTGCCTATACGCGCCCTCGGCGCTGATTTGCATCTCGATGCCGCGGTTGAACCACTTCCATCCCAGGTTGCGCCAGCGGCGGGCGTGGGGGTGCTGGGGCAGGGCCAGACCGGCGGTGAGCAGCCCAACGGCTTCGCTGAGCAAATGATTGTTGTTCTGGGCTCTGGCGTAGAGCAGCGTCGGCGGGATGCGCTTGGCATGGGCGACCAGGGCTTGGGCTACTCGAGCTTGGCGTTGGGGCGTCGAGTGCGGGGAATCGGCAAAAACCTGGGCAGCGAAAACGAAGGCAAGGATACGCAGGGCAACTTCTTGTCCCGACATCCAGTTGGGTCCCTGATTGGGCGGATTGGCTTCTAAAAATTTCTCCGTGTATGCCCAAAAGGCCTCGGCATAGCGTTCATCGCCGCTGATGTGATAAGCGCGTCCCAGCGTGTAGGCCCAGCCGAAACGGGCCGGTTCCCAGATGAATTTGACATCGTTGAAGGTTTTGTTTTTGTAGCTGGACGCCGGGATGGCAGCTTGGCCGCGCTCATAGCAGGTCCAATGTGGCAATTCTCCGGGAACGGTGAGATGCAGGGGAATGGGCTCCGCACCGAACAAGCGGGTTTGACCGGACACAATTTCGTCGGCTTCTTCCAACAGGCGTGCGACACCCTCCTGGCCAAGGATGGCAATCAGGTCGTCTTTGTCGGGCAATTCCAGCAGGGGACGGATCGCATCCTTGGGGGGATCCGGTTGTTGAGCAGGCGTCCTCCGGCGCAAATACCCGCTTTTCAGCAAGATTTGATACCAGGCATACAGCGAGACCTGTTTGGGGCCTAATTCGCGCAGCGCTTTGATAGTGAGGGATAGTCTTGACATCGGGAAAAGATTTCAGATCATAGGTGGGGCGGGACTCCCTTCTCCCAGTGGGAGAGGGGTTGGGGGTGAGGGAGACATGTTAAATTGGTATCTTTTCTCCGCTCCGAAGCGCCTCGACGGCGGCAAAGCTGGCCCGGGTGACGCCGAAGAGTTGTTCGTAGGGAATCGTTGGCTTGCCGCCTTGGAGAATCGCCTTGGTAAAGGCTTCCCATTCGGCCTGGTGACCTTTGTCCTGGCGCAGGCGCGAGCGAACTGTTTTGCTGCGGCCCTGGTACGTCGTCCTGAGCGAGCGGTAATCATCCAGAACGGCGACGCGTCCGCCGGTGAAGACTTCGACGCGTTCCTTGGGGAAGGCTTTGTCGCCGTTGGCCAGATAGGTGAGCGTGCCCAGCGAGCCATTGGGGAAGCTGAAGGTCAGCACGACGTTGTCTTCCCGGTAGCGGCCCGCATCGGGCAGCGCCCGGGCGGTCACCGAGACCGGCGGCTCCCCGGCCAGGAAGGTGAGAAAATCGATGAAGTGACAGCCCTCACCGATGATCCGCCCGCCACCGACCTCGCGGTCGTGGAGCCAGTGCGTCAGGGGCAGATAACCCGCGTTGACACGGTAATGAGCGACCAGCGGTTCCTGGCTGGGGGCCAGGAAAGCTTTGAGCTGCTCGGCGAGGGGGGCAAAGCGGCGGTTGAAGCCGACCGTGAGCAGCTGGCCGGACGCGGCTTGAAGCTGTTCCTCGATCCCGGCGAGTTGCTCGCCGTTGATCGCCAGCGGCTTCTCGACGAAAACGTGTTTACCCGCTTCCAGGGCGGCGATGACCTGCTCGGCATGGAGGTCATGCCGGGTCAGGATGGTGATCGTGTTGATCTCGTCGTCGGTGAGCAATTCGTCCGGCTGGCTGGCCGCATAGCAGAAGTTGAATTTCTCGGCGGCGTGGTGGGCGCTCATCCCTGAGCCCGAGACAATCCCGACCAGTTCGACCGACTCGATCTTGCTCAAAGCGGGCAGCATCACCGCGTTGGCAAAGTTGCCTGCTCCCAGCACACCGAGCCGGGCGGTGTCTTCCTGTTCGATCTCTCTCGGCTCGCTGCCGACGACATATTTGCGCCGCGGTGCCGGTTGAGCCTCTTCTGCTCCCGGATAGGTGAGCACCACGCCTAGGAACGGTTCATCACGTTTGCCGGTGATCAATTCATAGGCCTTGGCGGCTTCTACGATGGGGAAGCGGTGGGTGATCAACCCGTTGGGATTGAGGTCGCCGCGAGCGATCAAGTCGACGACTGCTTCCATATTGCGGCCCTCGGTCCAGCGGACGTAGCCGATTGGGTAGTCCTGGCCCGCTTCTTCGTAGCCGGGGTCATAGCGTCCCGGGCCGTAAGAGCGCGAGTTGATCAGGTTGAGTTCTTTGTGATAGTAAACTTTGCGGGGGATGTTCAGCCCGACCGCGCCGGTGGCGACCACGTTAGCGCGGTCACGGGCGATCTCGCCCGCAAGCTCGACCGGATCGTTGGACGGTGTATCCGCGCAGATCAGGGCGGCGTCGACGCCGCGGCCGCGCGAGAAGGTTTGGCTGGCCTCTTCCGCCTGATCGCGAGTGGTGGCCTCGGCTCCCAGTTGGCGGGCTCGCTCCACCCGTTGGGGGTCCAGGTCGACTCCCAGGACGCGGCATCCCGCCGATTGGGCGATTTCGACCATCATCAATCCCAGCAGGCCCAAGCCGATTACAGCCACACGCTCGCCCACCTGGACTCCGGCCAGACGAAAGCCGTGGAGTGAAATTGCTGCCAGGGTGGTGAAGGCGGCGGATTCAAAGTCTACGTTGTCGGGCAAGGGGGTGAGTAAATTTTGGGGCACGAGGGCGTACTCGGCATGGACGGCGTAACCGCCCCCGGCGCAGGCAACCCGGTCGCCGACGTTGAAACCACCCAGCCCTTCTCCAACCGCGACGAGGGTCCCGGCGGAGGAATAGCCCAGGGGCATGGGCTGATCCAGGCGATTGAAGGCTGCTTCGACGGTGGAGAGAATGCCTTCACGTTTGGCTTTGTTGAGCACCTGGCGGACGAGATCAGGGCGCGAGCGGGCTTTGCCAACGAGATTCTTTTCGGCGAACTCGACGACCATCCGCTCGGTGCCCGCCGAGACTAGGGATGCGTGGGTGCGCACCAGGGCCATCCCCGCCTGAGGCGTTGGCCGGGGCACCTCGGCGACGCTAGTTTCACCGTTGCGAAGATTTTGAAGGACTTGTTTCATGCTAGTCTTGCCTTTCGGTTTTGGTACTCACCATATGTGAAGTATGCCTTGCGTCCCTTGCGGGAAGAACACAAAGGCTTTTCTTGTGTTCACAAAGAGAATTCTTTGAGTCCTTTGTGGTGAGAATCATTTAAGGTTATCTGTCAAATCGCTTGCTTGTTGGGTAAGTTCCCCCCACTCTTCCAGGCTGAGAGATTGTGCCCGGCGGCGGGTGTCGATCCCTGCGGCTTGTAAGACGGCTTCGGTTTTCTCTTTGGGCCAGCGCATCCCTGCAGAGAGCGAATTGCGCAGGGTTTTCCGTTTTTGACTGAACCCGGCTTTGGCAAGCTGGAAGAAGAGCGGGATGGACGTTTGGGAGATGCGAGGCTTCGGGAACAAATCGATGCGTACAACAGCGGAATCCACTTTCGGCCGCGGATAGAAGGCTCCCGCGGGGATGCGGGTGACGATGTCCGGCTGCCCGTAAACCTGCACGCCCAGCGCCATCAAGCTTAAGTCGCCCGGCTTGGCGCAGATCCGCTCGGCGACTTCCCGCTGCACGGTCAGGATCATCCGCCGGGGTTGGGTTTCGGATTCGAGCAGGTGTTGGATGATCGGGGATGTGATGTAATAAGGGATGTTGGCCACCACGATGTAGCGATCCGCTGGCATCAGTTCCTCGGGTTCGGTTTGGAGGATGTCAGCCTGGACGATGGAAACGTTGTCGAAGGGTTCCAGAATCTCCCGGAGGAGGGGCAGTAACTTGGCGTCGATCTCGACGGCGACAACCTGCCCGGCAGCGAGGGCCAAGTGGCGCGTCAGGCTGCCAACCCCGGCGCCAATTTCGAGAACAGCCTCATCTCCGCGGAGATCGGCGGCAGCGACCACTTTGCGAAGGGCGGTCTCGTCGATGAGAAAATTTTGCCCCAGGCTTTTGTTGGGTCGCAGGTCGTGTTGGCGCAGTAAGCTGGGGACTTTCAGAGGGGGTAAGTCAGATTTCATAACCGTATTTTGGAGCAACGAAAACAAACGCGGAGGCGCAGAGTAAAAAAAGAGAAGTTATCTCTGCGTCTCAGCATCTCTCCGTCTCTGCGTTAAAGTTGTTACATGTTTTGGCGTCGACCCGAAACATTTTAACGCTGAGTCGCAGAGACGATGAGAAATTACGGACAAGTCGGCTCTTTCGGTTTGTCGGGCCAGGTTCCCGCCTGGAAACGGTCGAGGTAGTCGCGGATGACGTCAAAGTCGGCTTTCCAGATGAAAGTCGTGTCTTCGGCGATGGGGTTGTAGGCGCGGCCCGGTTCGAGAATATCTTCCGGAAGGCTGGCGAAAAGCAGGTTCTCGCGGCTGACCTGGGGAGCCAGGCAGGCCAGTTGGCTCATCTGGGCGGGGCTCAAGTCGGTGATGACCGAGCCGCGGAACGAGGCGATCAGCTTGGGCAGTTTGGGTAGCACCGACGGGCTGAGAATCTTCTCTCGCAGGGCACAGAGCACCATCGTCTGGCGGTCCATGCGGGCGAAGTCGGAGTCGATTTTACGGATGCGCGAAAAACGCAGCGCCTCGTCCCCGCTGAAATGCTGCTCCCCGGCGTAGAAATAGCCCATATCGTCGGTGTCCTCATCCACCGGGCGGCCATCGACGTCTTTGGGCAGGTAAATTTCAATCCCGCCGACGGCATCGACCATCCGCACGAAGGTGATCATGTTGACCGAGCCGTAATGGTCGACATAGAGATCGAAATTGTGCGCCAGGGTGCGCGCCATCAGTCCGGGAGGTCCACCGGGGCCGTCGTAGTAGCCCATCCCCTCGGTGCCGTAAAAATATGATTGGTTCAGCTTGCCGTGGGTGATGTCATAATGGTCTTCGATGCCGGGGATTTCGACGTACAAATCCCGAGGCAGGGACAGCACCGTCACTTTGGGGGTGACGAAATCGACCCGCACAATTCGGATCACGTCGGCCAGGCCGTAGAGATAGTTGTCGGCGCGGGTGTCCACGCCCAGGGCCAACACGGTCATCAAGGCGGGACCGCCGCATTTTGGTTTTGGCGTCGCCGTCGGTTCCGGCGTGGGCGAAAGCGTCGCGGTGGGGGATGTCGTCGGCCCTGCGGTGGATGTGATTTTGGTGGAATCCGCAGCCTGGGTGGCTGAAGCTGCCGGTGAAAGGATGAACATTGTTGAGGACGGCGTCGGCGTGGAGAGCCCCAGCGCGGGGGCCAGAGGTTGGTTCCATTGTTGCAGCAGAGGTGCGCCGAGGAGCACCCCCGCGCTGATCAGGGCAACAACACCCAACCCCAGGAGGATGAATAAGGTCGTTTTTCGCTTCATGGGGCTGATTATATCACCGCATAGGGAGTATAATAAGCCCCAGGTTACCAGCCATGACTGACCAGAATCTGCACGATTCGCGCTATCCCATAGAGAGAGAAGAACAATCCCGCCTGCGCGCCGGTCTCGCTTTCATCATCGCTTTGGCGTTATCCTTGCTCGCCTGGCGGCTGATCCCGCTGATCGTTTGGGCGCGGATGCCTCTTCGCCAAAGCTTATTGTTGTTGATCGGCATGTTGGTGTATGCCTTGCTGGTGATCTCGTTGTTGAACACCTGGCTCGTGTGGGTGTCCTGGCAATGGGCTTGCCGCATCACGTTGTTGATCAGTTGTGGCTTGATCGCCCTTTCTTTGTGGAACGCGCCCTCCCTGTTTGATTTCCGCTCTTCGATATATTTCTTGCTCACTGGCGGCGGGCTGGGCGTCTTTGTCGGCAGCACGCTGGTGACGGGCCAACACACCGGCATCTGGGAAAACAATTATCCTCCCTCGGATGTCATGCAAGCGCAGGTGCACCAGCTTCACCGCGAAACGTTCGGGGAACCGGGGGCGGTGCCCTGGGACAAAAGGCTCTTTGACATCTTTCTGGCGGTTGTGGGGCTTTTGTTTTCCGCACCTATCTTAATGCTTGTCGCCCTGATCATTTGGATGGAAGACCCTGGGCCGATCTTTTTCGTGAAGAACTCGGTCGGCAAGGGTGGGGAAAACTTCCATCAACTCAAGTTTCGCACCATGGTCTATCAAGCTGAAAGCGTCACCGGCCCGATCTTGGCCCGTAAAGGTGATTCCCGCACTTTGTCGATCGGGCGATTCTTGCGCAAGACGGCGCTGGACGAATTGCCCCAATTGTTCAACATCCTCCTCGGGCAGATGTCCTTTGTCGGCCCCCGCCCCCAGCGAACGATCCTGGTCCATGAGTATTTGCAAGAGATGCCCGAATTTGCCGAGCGGCATCGCGTCCTGCCGGGATTATCGGGCTTGGCCCAGGTTGTGGGTAATTATTACAGCACGCCGCGC
Organism: uncultured Anaerolineales bacterium; assembly: GCA_964644835.1. Classification (GTDB taxonomy): domain Bacteria; phylum Chloroflexota; class Anaerolineae; order Anaerolineales; family UBA11858; genus JAYELX01. The sequence goes on along the minus strand of CAZXXW010000088.1, from coordinate 2,380 downwards.
CAAAAACTGCGCTTCGATCGCATTTATGCTCGACACGCCAGCCTGGGGTTCGATCTCAAATTGTTGGTCTTGGCGTTTCTGATCGTATTCTGGCTGCGCTGGCGTCCCGATTGGGATGGTCGCATTCCCCGCTCGTGGATGCGCTTTGGTGTAAAAAACGAATGAAACTTAACTGCCTCAGAAATACTTTAACGCAGAGTCGCGGAGATGCAGAGGCGCAGAGTTTTTATAGCTTCTCCGGTATCTTCTCAAAAAAACGGGGACGAACGCCGCGAGCAAAACGAGCGGATAGCAAATCCTGCTGAAGGAACGGCGTTCGTTTTCGCAAAAATAGTGAGATGATACTTATGGGATGGTTCAGAATTGCGGTTTCCTGCCCCACTATTTCAAATTGACCCAAAAACACTCACTGCGTCTCTCTAGGCGTGTTTCTTACGTCCACTCCGCGGCTCTGCGTTAAGTTGTTGAGCAGTACCAGTGGATGAAAGGATAAGCTGAATGCAAATGAATGACTTTATCGTCACCGTGGAAGTCGTCCCTCCCGCTGGCCCTGACGCCGAATCCGTTCTCGCTGCTCTGCAAGCTCTGGAACAATTGCCCGTCGATGGCTACAACGTGGCCACCAATCCGGTCGCCAAGCCGCGCATGAGCGCCTTGGCTTTGAGCGCCCTGATCCAGGAGCGGACGGGGAAACCGGCTGTCTTGCATTGCACCACGCGCGACCATAATCGCCTCAGTTTGCAGGGGCTTCTCTGGGGCGCGAAAGCGTTGGGGATTGATTCGGTCTTGATCACTACGGGAGATTTTGTCGCCCTGGGCGATCGTGCCACCACGACGACCGTCCGGGATGTTGATGTTTTTGATCTCATCGTCATGGCCCGAGAATCCGGTTTTTCGACCGGCGTTGTCTTGGATCCCTTTTCATCCCCGGATGGAATTGAAGGGGCCGTTCAGCGCTTGGAGCGCAAGGTCGCTTCCGGGGCGGAGTATGCCATCACCCAGCCGCTCTACGATTCCCCCAATGTGGAGAAAATCGTCGCTTTGACAGCGGACATTGACGTCCCCATTCGGATGGGTATTCTCCCCCTGCGCACGCCGCGCCATGCCGAATTCTTGCACGAGCGGGTCAGCGGCGTGGTCATCCCGGAGCAAGTCCGCTGCCGGATGGAGACCGCAGATGACCCCGTCGCCGAGGGCGCTGCCCATGCCGCCGAGATGCTCGCCCTGGCACGGCAAAATTTTGCCGGAGTCTGCCTGATGCCGCCCTTCAACCATTACGAAGTCCTCGACCAAATCCTGACACCTGACGCCTGATACCCGACACCTGACACCTCAAACTTTGACACCCTATGCCTCTACCAAACATCTCTCCCCCCGAACCGATCCGCGGCCTGGAGCCGGATTCCTGGGCCAATAGCACGATCACCGTCCGTTTCATCGATATCGTTGAACGGGTACTGGCCCAAAATGATTTCTCCGTCGAGATCACGAGTCGATTGCGAACCTTGATCGACGAGATTCCCGATGGCTTGATTCGCTCCCTCAGCGATCCCGGTCCGGACTTGGCCGCCTGGAATCACCTCATCGAGCCCCACCGGGATCAAAATTGGCTCCAGCCGCCTTGGTTCTTCGTCGAGCATTACCTCTATCGCCGGATCATCGCCGCTGTGGGCCATTTTCGGCCCAGCCGCAATCACGGCATTGATCCTTTCGCCAAAATCAAGCAGGATGGCCTCGAGCATGGACTTACGACCATCGAAACGTTGGCTGAGCGATTGGACACCTGGCTCCAAGACGATTCGCCCGACCAAGACAGGCTCAAGGTGCTGCTCTATATGGACCTGTGGGGCAATCAGTCCGATTTGAGCCTCTGGCCGGCGGACAACGACCCCGACGAAAAGCCCGATCACGCCGACCTGTCACAGGCACAGGCCTACTTGCTCGCCGATGATTCCGTTGATGTCGCCGATCATCTTCTCGACCTCGATCCGGGGCAGACCAGGGTGGACATCATCATCGACAATACCGCGGTCGAATTAGTGGGCGATTTGATCGTCGCCGACTATCTGCTCAGTGCCGAGTTGGTCGCTCAGGTGTGCCTGCATCTCAAGGTGCATCCCACCTTCGTTTCCGACGCAACGCCCAAAGATGTTGAAAGCACCGTCGCCTTTTTGCAGCAAAATGCCGATCCTTGCGTGCGAGTCCTCGGTGAGCGTTTGCGGGCCCATCTGCGGGCCGGCCGCTTGCAACTACGCAGCGATTTCTTTTGGACATCCCCCCTGGATGGGTGGAAGATGCCCGCATCTCTGGCCGGGCAACTGGCCCAGGCGGATTTGGTCATCAGCAAGGGGGACGCCAATTACCGCCGCCTGTTGGGAGA
>CAZXXW010000087.1:0-15330 GCA_964644835.1 uncultured Anaerolineales bacterium | reverse complement strand
CGCGCGCCACCGATCCTGACCGCTCTCGCGATACTCGACCAGCGCGTCGCGTTCCGGCCCGCCTTCGGCCGGCGACCAGTAGACGCCGATGCAGTGGAATGTCGGAATAACAAAGGCGTTGTCCGCTTCCCGGCCGTTTTGATCCTGCGCCAACCCCGGCGCCGCGATCGTCGCGACAACTGCGATCATCGTGAAATGAAACATGTTCCTGAGCATGGTATTTTCCTTGAACAGTATTTGCTCCGTAGACTTCGAAATAAGATCTAAGAATCCTTTCGCTCGCGGCCTATCACTTCAGTTCCTTCAGCCGGAGGTTTTTGAATTGTATCTTCATTGGCGGGCCGGGGTGCATTTGCAGGGCGATGATTCCGCTTCGGGCCGATGGGGCGACGCGGTGATCGGCGATCCGGCACATGAGCGCGCCGTTGATGTGGAGCGTGACGCCGTGTGTGGCTGCGCCCGCGCCGTCGCCGAGGGCCTGATCGGTGTCTCCGCCGATAAAGCCGAAGAGAAAGCCGGTTTGCTTCACCATCACTACCCTTGCTTGGCAAGCATGCAAAAGCTAGATGAATTCAATCACGACACGCTGATGCACGTCTCCGGCCACATCCTCAGATGTCAGGTTGGCGAGCAGGTCAAGCCGTTTAAAATAGTTCGCTACATCCGCCCGCGCATCGGAAAACGGAGTTCGTGAAGGAAAGAAACGTATCTTCTCATTCATCTGCTTGAGGATGCGCGGATGCGCCACAAATTCCGTTAGAATTAGAAAATGTGGTATAAACATGGGGGATGATTTGTAAGCCAGGAGCCACGGAATGAATGAAGTCGCGCTGATCAAGGCCGCTCAAGATGGTGATTTGGACGCTTTCAATCGCCTTGTCTTGGCCTATCAAGATATGGTCTACAACCAGGCCTATCGCGTCATGGGGGAGAGCGACGCGGCCGAAGACGCCACCCAGGAAGCTTTTCTTTCCGCCTATCAAAAATTGCATACGTATCGGGGTGGGTCGTTCCGCGGCTGGTTGCTGCGGATTGTCACCAACGCGTGCTATGATGAGTTCCGGCGCCGCCAACGCAAGCCGGTGACGCCCTTGAAGCCCCACGATCAAGACGGCGAGGAGATCGACAATCCTCGCTGGATGATCGATCCGGGCGAGACGCCCGAGGATTCACTCCAGCGAGATGAACTATCGCAGGCAATTCAATATTGCTTGAACAAGTTGAAGCCAGAATTTCGCATCGCCGTTGTGCTTGTCGATGTGCAGGGCATGGACTACGCCGAAGCGGCCTCTGTCCTTGAGCGTCCATTGGGGACGGTGAAAAGCCGTCTGGCCCGGGCCCGCAGCCGCCTGCAGGCTTGTTTGCAAGGGTTTTGGGAACTTTTACCGTCCGCTTTCCGTCTGAGAGAGGAGGCATCGCTATGACGAAAGAACTTTCTCGACGAGATTGGGAACGGTTATCTGCATATTTGGATGGGCAGCTCTCCCCGCGGGTTCAGGCCCGTCTCGCGGCGCGCCTGGAGGAAGATGCCGATTTACGCGCCGCCTTGGAGAATTTGCGGGCCACGCGGGAGGCGTTGCGGTCGTTACCTGCCCTCAAGGCGCCGCGCAACTTCACCTTGTCCCCTGAGATGGTCTCGCAGCCCAAGCAAAAGTCGATGCCCTTGGTTCCCATCTTCCGGTTGGCATCTGTGCTTGCCAGCTTGCTCTTTGTGATTGTCGTGATTGGCGATGTTCTCGGTTTGGGCCGGGGGGTTGGTCTGATGCAGCCCGCCATGGAAGCCCCTGTCGTCGAAATGCTCGTCGAAGAGGAGCAGGAGGAAGTCGTCGGGGTCGCTGCGCCCACCGAAACGGCCATAGCTGAGGATGCGGCGGAGGAGGCCAGAGAAGGCGAGGCTGAAAAAGCGACTGAAGAGGCGGAAATGCCCCAAGCGGAAGCCTACGTCGAAGAGGAAGAGGCTGAAGACCAAGCCCCCGCTCTGGAAGCGGAAGCAACTTCCCCCCAGGCCACAGCTACGCCCCTGGCCACCGCCTCGGAGACAACAACCCCGACACAAACACCAAGCCCGACGTTCCCTCCCACGGAAACGTTCACACCTCTCCCGACAAGCACTCCCGAGGTCGTCGCCACGCCCGAAGCGGATATTGGCCTTCCTCGCTTTTCCCCTATTCGTTTATTGGAGATTTTCTTTGCTTTTCTGGCTATTGTGTCTGCCGGTATGGCTTTCTTGTTGCGCAGGCGCAAATAGTTCGATCTCATCACGGGGGCTAAGATAACAAATCTGATTGTCGCAGTCCTTGGTTCCAAGTATTGAGCGGCCGGTTTTTATGATAAAATTTGACTAGCCGCTTGCTTACTTGCCGAAGGGGGTAGATGCTGGCTGAGCATGGCATTGACACTGTCAGGGCAAAAGAGAATTTTTCCCGCTCAGGACATCGCTGCCAATGGTATATTTCGAACTTATATTTGGAGGATAGTATGAAGAAATCACTAATCAAACCGATCTTATTCTTTGTTGTTGTCTTTGTGGCGGTCAGTTTGGCGTGTGGCCCTGCGACGGATGTCACCGAGGAACCGGAAGTTGAGGCCTCTCCCCAGCCTATGGAGGCAGATACGCCTGTCCCGACCGAGCCGGATGAAGAAGCAGCGGAACCGGCAGAGCCCGCTTCTCCTTCGGGGGCGGTGTCCAGTTTGGAAGATGTCCGAGGCGCTGTCGTTCAAATTCGGGCTGAGGGCACCTTTGTGGACCCGGAGATTGGCGAGTATGTCGGCGCGGGTAGCGGCTCAGGTTTCATCATTGATCCCTCGGGTCTTGCTGTGACCAACAATCACGTTGTCACCGGCGCGGCTTTGCTCAGGGTTTGGATCGGCGGGGATACATCGACGACCTACAATGCCAAAGTGCTCGGCGTCTCGGAGTGTTCTGACTTGGCCTTGATCGATATCGATGGTGAGGGCTTCCCTTATTTGGAGTGGTATCAACAGCCAGTGAACGTCGGCCTCGACGTGTATGCTGTTGGCTTCCCCCTGGGTGAGCCGGAGTACACTCTCACCAAGGGGATTATCTCCAAAGAGAGTGCTTCGGGAGAGACCAACTGGGCTTCGATTGACTCCGTGGTCATGCACGATGCCACCATCAATCCGGGCAATTCTGGCGGCCCTCTGGTGACATCGGAGGGGAAAGTCGTCGGGGTGAACTACCGCGCCCGCCCCGCTCAGGATCAATATTTCACCATTGGGCGTGAAATTGCTGTGCCGATCATCGATCAGCTTAAAACTGGCCAAGATGTCGATTCAATCGGCGTCAACGGTGTTGCTGTCCAGTCTGAGGATGGCACGATCTCAGGGATTTGGGTTTCATCCGTGGAAGCAGGCTCGGCCTCGGATATAGCCGGCATCAAAGGAGGCGATATTATCCTCCGGCTTCAAGACCTTCCTTTGGCGGCGGATGGCACCATGTCGGAATACTGCGACGTTATCCGGACCCACAACCCCGGCGACGCGATGGGCGTGGAAGTGCTTCGCTTTGCGACCTACGAAGTGTTAGAAGGCCAGCTTAATGGCGATGCGTTGACCCAATCTTATTATTTTGGTGATACTGCCGGCACGAGCGGCAGTGATACCGGTGGTGATACAGGAGCGGACACGGGGGGCACGACAACGGGTGACTATATCGGCGTCTCCGATTCGCTTGGAGCGCTTTATATGGAAGTGCCCTCTTGGTATACGGAATATGACGATACCATGTGGGAGGCCGATTGGGGCAATCTTCACTTCAAGGCAGCTAGCCTCGTTGTTGCTCCCGATGTGGACAGCTATTACTCGTATTACGATGCTCCTGGCGTTCATCTGGCTGCATCGGAAGATTGGGGCAATATTGGTGGTTATATCCAATTGTTGGATGCTGCCGGCGATACCTGGTACCGTGAGGACTGCGAGTATGAGAGTCGCTACGATTACGAAGATCCTGTGTATGAAGGCGCCGCTGATGTGTGGAAATGCACGCAAGGAGCGGAATCATGGGTCTTGGCTGCCCGGCCAATCAACGATCCCTTTGCTTTCTTGGTCTTGATGCAAGTTCAAACCGTTTCTGATTATGATCCCGAATATGTTGATCTTCAACGGATGTTCGACACCTTTGATATCAGTCAATACGATTTGCCTTAGGTGGGTTGAAATTTGAATCAAAAAGGGCAACCGAACTCGGTTGCCCTTTTTTGTATTTCTCTTGGCAGGTTTCGATCACGCTTGTAACAGGGTGGGAATCTCCTCGGGATGCTGGGCGACGCGCACGCCAGCCGCTTTCAAGGCGGCGATTTTGTCGGTAGCCAGGCCGCTGCCCCCTTGCACGATGGCCCCGGCATGGCCCATCCGCTTGCCGGGGGGAGCGGTCCGCCCGGCGATGAAGGCGACGACGGGCTTGGTCATCTCATTGGCGATGAATGTGGCTGCCTCCTCTTCGTCGCTGCCCCCGATCTCACCAATCAGGACGACTTGATCGGTCACCGGATCCTCCTCGAAAAGATGCAGTGCGTCGATGAAGTTGGTCCCGTTGATGGGATCGCCCCCGATGCCCACGCAAGTGCTTACGCCCATATTCAATTCTTTCAGAGCGTAGAGAACCTCATAGGTCAGCGTGCCCGAGCGGGAGACGACGCCCACGCTGCCGGGGATGGCGATATTGCCGGGGATGATCCCAACTTTGGCCTCACCGGGGGTGAGTAGTCCGGGGCAGTTGGGGCCCACCAGCCGAACGCCCTTTTGGTCGAGGTACTGGCGCACACGCATCATATCCTGCACGGGGATACCCTCGGTGATCGTCACGATCAGCTCGATGCCTGCATCGGCGGCTTCGAACATGGCGTCAGCAGCGAAGCGGGCGGGCACAAAGATCACACTAGTGTTCGCTCCCGTAGCGTCCTTGGCCATACGGACCGAGTCGAAAACGGGCACCTTGCTGTCCAGAATCCATTCGCCCCCTTTGCCCGGCGTCACGCCGGCGACGACGTTCGTGCCGTAGTTGATCATTCTCTGGGCGTGAAAGAGCCCTTCTCGCCCGGTGATCCCTTGCCCAATCAATTTTGTGTTGTTATCAATTAGAATGCTCATCTATTTCTCTCCCTGGGCGGCTGCGACTGCTTTCTTGGCGGCGTCCACAAGAGTTTCCGCCGTGATCATGTCGGCATCGGCAAGTAATTGTCTCCCCTCTTTGGCGTTGGTGCCCACCAGCCGGACAACCATGGGAATATCGGTTTGAACCTTTTCCATGGCGGACAGGATGCCTCGGGCGACCTCGTCGCAGCGGGTGATCCCGCCGAAAATATTGATCAACACTGCTTTGATGCTCGGGTCAGACAGGATGATCTGGAAGGCGATGGCTACTTTTTCGGCGTCGGCGCCGCCGCCAATATCGAGAAAATTGGCCGGTTCGCCGTCGAATAATTTAATCACGTCCATCGTCGTCATCGCCAGCCCGGCGCCGTTGACCATACAGCCAATGTCGCCGTCCAGCTTAATGTACGAGAGGCCATGTTGGCGAGCTTTGATTTCGGCCTCGTTTTCCACATCCAGATCGCGTTTGTCGGCCAAATCGGCGTGCCGGAAAAGGGCGTTGTCGTCCAAAACCATCTTGCCGTCGACGGCCAATAATTTTCCCGCGGCGGTGACCACCAGGGGGTTGATCTCAGCCAGGGTGGCGTCACTTTTTTTGTAGGCGTTCCATAAACTCTTGGCGATATGGCCAAAGTCGCGCCAATACTCGCGGCTCAGGTCGATGCCCGCAGCCAGATCGCGGGTTTGATAGCTTTGCAATCCCAGCAGGGGATCGATGTGTACCTTGATGATTTTTTCCGGTGTTTTCTCGGCGACGGCCTCAATATCCACGCCGCCTTCCGCCGATGCCATCATCACCGGTTTGCGAGCAGCGCGATCATTGGTAACTCCAAGATAAATTTCCTGGTCGATATCAACGGCCTGATCGACGAGTACTTTGCGAACAGGCAGTCCTTTAATCTCCATCCCCAATATTTTTGTGGCCACTTCTTTGGCATCTTTGGGATTGCGCGCCAATTGGATGCCCCCTGCTTTGCCGCGGCCTCCGACGAGCACCTGCGATTTAACCACAACGCGACCACCTAATTCTTTGGCAATGCATTCAGCCTGGGTTGCGGAGGTCGCTATGTTCCCTTCAGGTATCGGGACACCGTACTCGGCAAAAGTCAATTTAGAATGGTACTCGTGAAGTTTCATAGATGAACTACTCCCTTCTCCGTACAGATGACGAGTTTGGATTGCGTTGGGATTATACCATCTCGGGTTTGATTTTCAGGATCGAGAAAACAAGGAGCCTCGGACTCGCTCCAGCAGGGTCGTCGCTGATCGTTGGATTGGCTTTACCCGGAGCAAAAGGAGCACTACCAAGACCCCGGCGTAAATCCACGGAGTGGGAACCCCCGGCTTGACCAACCAGATGTAGTGCACCACGTCTACAATTGCGGCCACATAGACCAGGCGGTGAAGCAGTTGCCAACGTTTGCCCAGCCGTTGAATCCAGCCGCGCGTCGAGGTGATCGCCAGCGGCGTCATCAGAATTCCGGCGACTAACCCGGCGAGGGCATACCGTTTTTGCAGCAAGGCGTTTTGTATCAGGGGCAGCGAGAAGCTGTAATCGATCGCAATAAAAATAGTAAAGTGAATCGCCACGTACAGATAAGTGTACAGTCCCAGCGGTCGGCGCAAGCGCAAGATGTAGCGGATGTTGAACAGATTGGCGACAGGCGTGCAAGCCAGGGTGACCAGCAGCAAGATCAGGGCGGTTTTCCCCGTCCGCAAGGTGTACTCGCGGATTGGGTCTGGCCCATAACCGCCGGTGATCAAATCCACGAGCATCAGCGCCAAGGGCGTCAGCGCGCCCACATGGGTGACGATTTTCAAAACCAGGTTTCGGGTTTTCGGTTTCATACGCTACTAGGTGGGGCGCACTTATGCGGGGAGCATCTAATTTTTTCTACGCAGTTCGCCAATTAGTCTGCGTCCCCGTCACGCCGAAGGCGCGCACAACGAAAGGGGAAGCTCGTCGAAATCCGCGAACTGCGCAAGTCTTCATTTAGGGTTGTCAGTCAGGAGACCTGCCAACATCATTAGAAATTGATTTGCAAATCCATACCTTCGTAAAGATGGGCAACTTCTTCTTCGTAACCGTTGAACATCAAGGTTTCCCGGCGGCCAATTTCGCCGATGCGCCGCTCCGTGGCCTGTGACCAACGCGGGTGGTCGACGTTGGGGTTGACATTGGCGTAGAAACCATACTCGTTGGGCGCGGCGGCCATCCACAACGAGGTGGGCATTTCGGCGACCAGATCGATCTTGACGATCGATTTGATGCTCTTGAAGCCGTACTTCCAGGGCACGACCAAACGAACCGGCGCGCCGTTTTGGGGTGGCATGTCTTTGCCGTAAAGCCCGGTCGCCAGCAAGGTGAGGTCATGTCTGGCTTCGTCCATGCGGAGACCTTCAATGTAGGGCCATTGGTAGGGGTATCGCTCGATGCCCGGCATTTCATCCTTGTCGACGTGGGTTTCGAAGCGGATGTACTTGGCCTCCGAGGTTGGTTCGACTTCATCGAGCAGCTTGTGGAGCGGGAAGCCCACCCAGGGGATCACCATCGACCAGGCTTCCACGCAGCGCATCCGGTAGATGCGCTCTTCGGCCTCGAATTTACGCAAATCGTCAAGGGAGTAGGTCTTGGGGTTGTTGACCAGCCCGCCCACCGTGACTTCCCACGGGGAGGTCTGAAAATCCTGGGCCAGTCTGGCGACGGCTTCTTTATCGACGCTGAATTCGTAAAAATTGTTGTAGCTGGTCACCGCCTCATAGTCGGTCAGCGGATCACCGAGTTCGTCGCTGGCAGCCGGAGCTGAAGGAGGGTTTTCGCCTCCTGCGGCTTGGGTTGGGGCCGCTGCTGGAACCTTGCCTCGGCACGCAGCCAAAATCGCCGCTCCTGTGCCCATGATGCCCATTGCTTTGAGGAATTCGCGCCGGGAAAGGTAGACGTGTTCGGGTGTAATTTCGGAACTGGGTATCTTTTTCATTTGCCATCCTTTTGTACCAATAAATGTTTAACGAAGCTTCGCCTTGCTGTGTATGCTGTTGGCTAAACTCTTAACGCAGAAAAGATGTCCTGGGATGGTTCATATGTAGACACTTTGCGCGAAACACATACGCGCTAGCCGAGTGTCGCTGGGGCGTGCAAAGCATTCGCCCGTAGTTTGGCGAAAATTTATCGAGACCAAACGACGCTAACGCGGACATATCGCTGTTCAAGCCCCGCTCACTGGTCTCGATAGACTGCTTCGCAGCACTCGACCGACGTTCGCTCTAAAGTGTCAAATAATTTTCCTGAAATTTGAATCATCTCGATAACTCCGATGAAAAAAGCTACGCAGGGAAATACAAGTCACTCTGTAGGCACGCTGAAGTGCATGATCCGGTTGTTGTTTGCATCGGCGACCCAAACGTCTCCTGGGGCTGTGGCGGCGAGTCCGGTGGGCAGATCGAATCCATCTGGGCCAGAGCCGTAGTCGCCCCAGTAGCGCCGGAACTCGCCCTCGGCGGTGAACATTAAGATGCGGTAGCCCTCTGGATCGCTAATGTAGATATGCCCGGCCGCGTCCACGGCGAGATAAGGCTTGTTGTCCAAGGATTGGCCGTACCATCCGACGATCTGCCATTCGTTGACAGGAGTGTATTCGAGTTCGCCTTCAAGCGGCGCAAAGACCTGGACGCGCTGATTCCAGGTGTCGGCCACGTAGACGCGATCCTCGGCGTCGATGGTCAGACCAACCGGCTCGTCGAGCTGGCCTTCCAGCAATCCCGCTTCGCCGAACTCGGTGAGGAAGTTGCCCTCATCGTCGAAAATGACGACTCGTTTGTTGCCCGTATCGGTGATGAAAACGCGGCCATCCGAATCAAGGGCGATATCCCGCGGGCCCCAGAACGCGTCTCCCGTCTCGGCTTGGCCGAAGCGCCCCCACTGGGTGATGAATTCTCCCGTTGCGGTGAATTTCTGGACCCGGTGATTCCAGGTATCGGCCACGTAGACGTTGCCTTCGTCATCGACGGCGAGTCCCCAGGGCTCGTAGAAGGTTCCCGGCGGGGCATCCCCCTGACTGATGTCGGCGAAGCTGCCCCAGGTATGGAGCACCTCGCCATCGGTGCTCAGATGGATGATGCGGTGGTTGCCCGTGTCGGAGACATACAGGCTGCCGTCAGGCGCCACAGCGATATCGCGCGGCTTGGTGAACGGCTCTGAGATGATCTGGTCGGCCGGGAGGGCGATCTCTTTGCCCTCGTAAGGATCGGCGACGATCTCTTCGGCGGTCACGGGCACATCGCCATAGTTCCACACTTTGGCGGCCACGTCTTTGCGCACGTACAGGCGCATCCGATCGGAGGGCTGCCAGTTGGGCAGGCTCATATCGGTGCCTTTCAGTTCGGCATACAGGGAATAGTCCCGGTTGAACCAGATTTGGAAGATGGCAGCGCGCATTTGCGGATCGGTGAGGGCGTTCTTGACCCGTTCCCAGGTCAGGTTGAAGTAATCCTGGTTGGGCCACCAGATACGGATATAGTCGAATTGATAGTAGGCCTGTCCGACGACCGGTTCGATTTTGTCGTAATTGTTGTCGCCGACCAAAATCACGGGAGCATCGCGCAGTTCCCGCGTCGGGTTGGGGCCGTAGTATTTTTGGTTGGGATAATTCCGCAGGTACCACCAGTACGGGTAAGTTGTCTCGTCGTCATAGGCCACCATGATGTCGAGCCCATCGGTCGTTCGCCGGGAAAGCTCCTCGATTTGGCGCAAGGCGATTTTCGGCCCCGGCCCAGAATGAGCATAGACAAGATATTCAGTGGCATAGTCGTAATTGATGTAGGCGGCGCGGAAGGCGGCGCGGGCGGTCAACAGGGCCAGGAAGACAAACACGGTCACAAGTGTCAGGCGGCTAAGTTGGGCCAATTTCCAGTCCTCGAGTAGCTTGGCGATGCCCACGGCGCTGAGGATGGCGATCACCGCGGCCAGGATGAAAGCGTTGGTGGTGTTGAGTTGTTCGATCGTCTGTCCCTGGAAGGGAGGATTGGGTCCGAGCAAATCAGTCCCCGCGGAGGTCGTGCTGATCAGGAAGAGAATCAAGAGCGACATCAACAGGAGCCCGCGGCGAGTGCGGATGTGTTTCCAATTGACCTGTTCGACCAATTTCCCCAGGCCCCAGCCGGCCAGCAAGATCAGCGGCAGGGCGATATGGACGGTCAGCCAGGGCATTTTCTCCCCAGCGACGGTGTAGGCGATCAGGCTGGTGATGCTCCAGAATCCGAGCAACGCCACCACCGGGGCTTGAGAATCATGTTGCTCGCCCGCAGGTTGGTTCTCCTTCCCGGGCTCTATCTCGGTTCCGGTGGCCGGGCGGTGGCCAAGCGCAAGCGCCCCGGCCAGGATGCTGCCCAGGGCGGGCAAAAATTCATAGATGGGCACCTGAATCAGGAGATAGTAATACCAGGGCTGGCTGCCGCGCTCGACGCCCTGTTGCTCCAGCCAATAGCCCAGCGAACCAACCAGTCCGGTGAAAAATCCGGCCCCATTGGTGAAAACAGTCGTATAGAAAACTGTAAAGGGGATATAAAAGATCGCCGCGTTGATCGTCCAGACGGTCGGATTCCAGAAGATGCCTGCGGCGATAGCGATCGCTGCCAAGATGGCGATGAAGATACCCGTGCGCAGCATACCAACATTGGAGTAATCCAGCGGATCCCAGCCGATGGCGCGCGCCGGGAAGGGCGCCAGTTGCGGCAGAATTAGGGTCATTTGGAGCAGAATCAGGCTGAAGGCCCGGTTTTGGCGCAGACGCTCCCAGGTGAAGCCCACGATTGCCAAAACGAGCGCGCCCAACAAGGTCAGGCCGCTCAGGACGAGGGGAAGCAGCAAGTGGACCGGCCCCATCCCTGCCGAGACGTTCTCTTCCCCGCCGGCTTCCGGCGAGGGGAAGTAAGCGTCCAGCCCGATGCCCAGAGCCATCAGGGCGAAGGTGATGATCAGGGCGGCGATGAACAGCTTGCGGTAGCGCGGTTTCTCCCAGCGCTTCTGGGTGATTTGAGCGACAAAGAGCAATCCCAAAAAGATCAGCGCCTGGGCCGAGTAAATAAAGGCCGTCTCCTTGGCGGTGAAGTGGAGCATGGTCACGGCGGTGAGCCAGTAGGTGAAGCGCGCTTTCCCTGTTTCGAGATAGCGCAGAATCGCCCACAGCATCACCACACCAAACAAGGCCGAGAAGATGTCGTTGCGCACATAGCGGGCGTAGTAAAGCATGAACGGCGAGATCAGCATCAACCCCGCGGCGATCAGTGTGCCGGCCCGACCCAGGTAGCGGCGGTAGAACCATAGGAAAGCGATTGTGGCGATGCCAAACAAGGCTGCTGGGATGCGGGCGGTGAAATCGTTGTCGCCGAACATGAAATACGACAGCGCCACAATATGGAATTGAAACGGCCCATGCGTCATCGGCGTGTGGGTGTAGCCGCTGCCCCGCGAGAGCTGCCACGAGTAATATACATGGGAATTTTCATCGTGGCTCATCACCCGAGATTCCAGGTCGTAGAAGCGGGTCACGAAAGCCAGCAAGATAATCACGACGAAGATCAACATTTCCCAGTTGATCCGTAGGTTTGTAAATACTGGTTTATCCAGCCAGGATGTGCGGTTTTTGGTTGTTTTCATGCGAACTCCTTGCAAGTGGTGCTTTGGCCTTTGGGGGAGTTTTTCTATTGATGAATGTTTACTTCTTTTTGGGAGCTATCGAAATCAAAGTTCGTAATGCTTTATTAACACTTTCGGATGTTGGGAAATATTCACGCACATCCGATGCTAGCATGACGGCACCGTCTTCTGAGGTAAAGTAATGAATGCTCACAGTCCCATCAGTTTCTTGGATTTTTACGGTGTGTCCCTGTTGATACATTTGATGGTATTTCCCGCGTTCACCCTTTTTCCCTTCGAGATCATATTCGGGTAACATCTCATTTTCTTCTTGGTGTCGTTCAGTTTTTTTCTTCATAAATTTTTCGCTCCGAGGGGGTCGCTTTTCGACTGCTAATGATACGAATATAAACGGCTTCTTCGGTTTGTTGTTCTGTGTGAACGACCAAAATGATCCGTTGACGAGCAGAATATCCAATGCTTATGTAACATTCTTCACGTTTGGAGTGGAAATCATCATAAAAGGTGATCAAAAATGGGTCGCTGAAAATCGTCTTTGCCTCTTCGAACTCATTCTGGCGGTTTTTGTTAGCTTTTTTGGCGTCCCATTCAAAGATCAATTTCATCTTTGTTTTCTCTCAGATTTTAGATTACCTTACTTATCTGAATTTTTCAACGGCTATCCTAAAACGAGTACATCGATGTCCACTACAAGCGATCAAGTGTCCAATTTTTATTCTTTAAGTGCAGCGACTTCTTCCTCTGTCAGATGGCGCCATTCGCCCGGTTTGCTGTTGCCCAGGTGCAGGCTTTTGATCCGGATTCGGATGATCCGCACGATGGGTAGGCCCACCATTCTACCCATCCGGCGGATCTGGCGGTTGCGGCCTTCATGGATCACCAGCCGGAGCCAGGCGCCTTTTCCCTTGGTGCCCAGCACTTCGACCTCGGCGGGGGCGGTGCGATAGCCGTTTTCGAGCACAACGCCGTTGCGCCAGGCGGCCAGTTGGGCTTCATCGGGGCGGCGGGCGACCAGCACCTTGTACTCTTTCTCGTGTTCGAAGCTGGGATGGGTCAGCCGGTGAGTCAGTTTGCCGTCGTTGGTCAGCAAAATCAGCCCTTCGCTGTCGACATCCAGACGGCCAACGGGGTAAAGTCTTGCTTTCGAGTTGACCAACTGGACGACGGTGGGGCGTTCATCGGGTGACTTGGAGGCCGAGATCACGCCGCGAGGTTTGTTCAGGGCGATATAGACCTTCTTTTCGGGACCTTCGATCAACTCCCCGTCCAAGCGGATTTCGTCTTGCTCCGGATCGGCTTTCATGCCCAGTTCGGCTTTCTTGCCGTTGACGGTCACCCGTCCCTGGGCGATCAAGGTTTCACAAGCCCGGCGGGAGTCAACCCCGGCATGGGCCATAATTTTTTGTACGCGTTCTTTCATCATAAGTCTCCTGGCGGTAATTATATCGTAGAATGGGACAGGCTGCCGGGTTCAACCGCTGTCATTGGAAGGGGTATAATCAGAGGAAGTTTAAAGAATTTGAACGAATACCAACTTTATTGGAGGAAACGTCAAATGCGACGAAGGTGGTTGCGAATTTTGCATTGGTTCATCATCATCAATTTTCTGGCCGAAATCCTGTACGGTTTCTACATGGTCTTCTTTGTGGTTGGGGGTTCACGCTGGCCTCTGATGGCCAGAGCGGTGGAAACACCTATCGAAGTGATTCTTAAGCGGCGGCTCTATTCCCTGGAAACCTGGATTGCGATTGCGGGCTTGTCCGTTTATCTCGCTCTGACCGAATTCTTACCCCGGCAGTGGAAATTGCTTCGACAGCAAGAGCAGGAAGAGTTCGATTAAAACGAAACAGGCCGCGCCACTTGGCACGACCTGATTTCTTTTGATGGAGATGGCGGGAATCGAACCCGCGTCCGAAAGAATAGTGTCTCGAACATCTACGAGCGTAGTCCCTTGTTTGGTCTCGTTGAGCGGGCTACAACGGACGAAAGCGCACGCTCAACCAGCCGCTGGGACCCGAAAGCCCCTCTTATGCACAGGTAGCGGCGTCGTGTGCGGCACTCCGACTTTGTGTCGCCCATCCTAACCCCGGCCGGAGAGCGGTGCTAGGCGGACGTGATCCCGTGTGGGATCATGTGCTCGTTAGCTCACTGCTTAGGCAGCGAGGGGAAGAGCAGCATAGTCAGTGCTGTTGGCACTTAAAAGTGTACACTGATTTTACGAGATCGGTGTCTCTCGGCTCGCAGTTCGGACCCAGCCTCTTCCGTCGAAGCCAGTCATCCCCGAACGCTTGATATTATAGCACAATTGCGGATAGGCTCAAACACCTTTGGGGGATTCTTATACAATTCTAATCCTGGAATCGGATTATATGGTTTGTAATGCTCAAGGTACCACTGCACTTAACCGTGGTAATGCAAAAAGTTTCAAAATCTGAACCGCAGAAGCTCACATGTAGGGTAGATTTCCATATCTGCCGTCCTATCTAAGCATGATAAATCATCATTATTCTTTGATCCTGTTTTTGGGGATGGCATGATATACTACACTCCAATTTTGAGTAACTATTTTTTCGGGATAGTGTTATTGATGTTAAAGAAACGCGCAAAGAGAAAAAATGAGCAGGAAGATCTCCGGGCGAAGACTAGACTTGCCGAACTCGATGACGACGCCATCGTTGCGCTGGCAACCCAGGGAGACCGACACGCTTTCGGTGAACTTTACGACCGGTATATCGAGCAGATCTACAATTACGTTTATTACCGCACCAGTGACCCTGACGATGCCGAGGATTTGACCGAGCGGGTTTTCTTGCGGGCAATCCGGCACATCGAAAATTATGAAGACCGCGGCTATCCTATCTCGGCGTGGTTGTATCGGATTGCTCACAACCTAGTCGCCAATTGGTATCGTGACCACAGCCGCCGGGAGGAAGTACCGCTGGAGTCGGTCGCTTTTTCGCTGGAATTTACCGGCGAGCATCCTGAACCTTCGGTGCTCAAAGAGGAAGAATGCCGGCACCTGTTGGAGATTATCCATCAGTTGCCCGAAGATCGCCAGCAACTCTTGATCCTTAAATTTGTCGAGCGGCTGACCAATGCCGAAATCGGTGAGATCATGGATCGCACTGAAGGGGCGATCAAGAGCCTCTATCATCGCACGCTGGTCGCTCTACGCCAAGAATATGATCTCGAATGAAGGAAACAAGTAGGAAGATGAAGATGAAAGTGTTCAAACGGAAAAAACAAAACTACGAAATAGAAGAGATGGAAGAGAAGTTGGACGCTGTTTTGTGTGCGGTCGAGCCGCGACGGGAATTTGTCGGTGATTTGCGGCAACGGTTGATGGCCCGTTTCACCGTCGAAGTGAGCGATTCCGCTGAAGAAGCCGAGCGAGAGAGCTCAAATCGCTGGCTGCTCGCTGGTGGTGTCGTTGGTACCGTCTTGATGCTGATCACCAGCATCCGCGGGTTGCTGTCCATCGCAGGGCTGATTGGATTGCTGATTCATTATTTCAATCAGGAGCACAAACAGGGACCTGCTTCACAACCGGCCCATTAGTGCGC
>CAZXXW010000086.1:0-15413 GCA_964644835.1 uncultured Anaerolineales bacterium | reverse complement strand
ACAACCCCTCCATTAAGTGCTTTGCACAGGTCATCGCCATACTCCTTTAATACATTTACTCCTTCATCGCCATAACTATCTATAATATCCGCCGCGTCACTGCCGTGCTTATGTAGTAAGTCAAATCCTTCATCTCCATATGGAGCCACTTTTTCGATAGCATCATCACCAAGGTCGGCCATTTGTTCGCTTACTTCCTTGGCTACGTAGTTCCCTGGCATTCCTCCATCCATGTGTTCCGAATGAAGTTCAAAGGCAACTTCTGCCGAGCACTGCCCGTCGTTGATTAAGCTGCAGTAGGCTCCCTTAGCTGACAACCAACCTTCTTCTAGTGCATCAATAGCTGTCCAAGCTTTTTCGCAAATATCAGGATTGCTTACACAGAATGCACTTGCTCCAGATAGAAGTGTTGTTACAAATTGCCAACATCCTAAGATAACTCCTGTCGAAATCGTTGTCAGTAATATGTTTCTGGGAAGATTTTTCGCTAGATCTCTTTGAAAATACGCGTTTAGTCCCAATGTCGTCAGGCCGGTTGTTCCCCCAGCAGCCAGCAGAGTCAATCCTATTACTGGCAATGTTAATACTCCCCCAGTCAAAACAATTGCAGCCCCTGCGGCCATAACGCCGATCCCTAAGGCGACTTTTCCTTGATTGTTGTCTGCCCAATTTACGATGGCTTGTGATTTTTGCGATAATCGATGGAGGCCATATAAACTTAGATTCTTCAACCCGTTGGCTCCTGTAACAGCTCGGTCCAACGCTGTTGCTGTACGTATCAAGGCCGGTGCGGCTACTTCCTGCCGCCACCAATCGGGATTCAACGCCGTATTCTGAGCCGCAGTCCAGGCGTTGCTGACCTTTTCTTTGCCATTGTCCCATTTGTCAGTTACCCAATCCTTAACAGAATTAAACCAACCTCCCTTTTCGTTTTCTTCGGACGCTTGCTGAGATCGACGTTGTAAATAATCTACTTCTCCAGCTTTTCTTCCTTCATAATAAGCTCGAAGGGCTTCTTTATATTCACGGATTTGTTCATCTTTCTCTGTGGCGCGCCGATCAGCCTGCCTTAGACTGATAGAAGGGGTAGTAGATTTTGTTATAAATTCGGATGCGGGAATATTCCCCACCTGCTCCATCGTCTCCTCGCTAGGAGGTCGGAGCTTGTCGTATTTTCCCTTCGCGGCAAGCCAATCTTCGGCTGTCAGATGGAGAGTCGGATCTGCGGGGCGAGTGGGTTTTGAAGTTGGAACTTGCTGTTGCTTGGCTTTCTCTTTTGCCACCCGGACGACTGCAGCGTTCCGGGCGTTGTGAATAAGTGCTCTTGCTTCATCAATATCCATATTGGGGTTCCCACCGGCTGCCTTGATCCGAGCGCGAACTAATTCGTCGCTTAGATCACCGGCAAAGGTGGGTTTACGTTTCACACGGCGAGCAGCCCGGCGTTTTGCTTTCCGTCTCTGTCGCTCCTTGGCTTCACGCCTGCGTTTCCGCGCTAAGGCATACGCTGTGGCTGCGCCCGCCAAAGCCGCCGCAGCACTCCCCCATCGGATATTGCTCCGGATTGTTGGCTGGTTTCGCAGGCTCGATTCATGAGCCTGCGGTTGCGTATCTATGGTGGGCCGGATCATTGGCCGGATTGAATTGACCGGGCTTGTCGTCCTAGCGGCGCCTTTTTCTTTCGTTTCGTTTGTCGGCATAACCCGCTCAGACACCGAGGTAGTTGTGGCTTGACTAGTTGGCGTTTTGGATGGAACCGGGTCGGTAGAAGTAGGTTGCTTAGTCGCCGTGGGTGGTAGCGGGATCACGATCTCGCCCCTCGCCTGACTCATGTTCCCGGCTATATCCCAGGCCTTGAGAGTGACCGTGTAGCTCCCCAATGGGGCGGTGACACCGTCGCCAAATTGGCGGTCCCAGGTAAATCCGCCCGGAGTGCTGCTATCCCAATCGTATTTTCGTTCTGCCCACCGACCTTTGGGATCGCTAACGCTCAAAGTGATTCTATCTATTGGAGCGCTTCCCGCTTCCACCACGGGGTTGATCGCTTCCCAAATCATCCATTGGACAGGAAGGCTAATTTGAGGCTTTTCGTTCTGAACATGCACCGTCATCTCAACGGCGTCTCCCTGCCACCCGGCCAGATCCTTGGCCCGGGCCATCAGACGATACTTCCCATTGTGCACTTGAGTAGTATCCCAAGCATAATTCCAATTGCCATTGGTGTCGGTGGAAAGCGTCTGCCAACTACTGCCACCATTTAAAGAAATTTCTACCTTAGCTACCCCTGAAGCGCTGTCGGTGCTTTTGCCTTGCAGAGATACTTCTTCCCAGACCGTAATACCATCTTGAGTCGGTTTGGAAAAAGAAGTCACAGGGGGGCTCAAATCGATATTGGCACGATAACTCTCAGCCACCACGTGACCGGCCACATCTTGTACCCGGTATGCCAGAGTGTGCTGGCCTTCTCCGTTGACTTCCAGATCGTTCACCGATTGCCAATCACCGCCGTCGGCCTGAAGCTGAATCAAAGCCAGACCTGAAGTCGCGTCGGATGCGCTCAAGCTCAAACGAACCGTTGGGCTGGTGTACCACCCGTTTTGCCCTAATGTGCCGCTCACAATTGGATCTGCCACCGGTGGCTGACTGTCTAGGTTGACGTTTAAGGTGCCCTTTCGGGAACTGTCTCCGTAATCTGAGATAGCCCAGAACTCCAGGCTATGGCTGCCGTCTTCGTTGATGGGTACAACGCAGTTGGCTCCGGAACAAGCGAAATTGATCCCGTTCAAGAGGCCTTCCACGACTAGAATCTGGTAACCGTTGAGGGGCTCTTCTCCAGTGATGTTGACACTCAAACCGCTGCGACACCAACCGTTGTTACCAGGTTGAGCGCAATTAACCGCACTTGCGACGGTGGCCTCGGGGTGATAACGAGTAACCGTGTGGGTGACCTCTTCCATGCGATAGGCGGGGGAGCAGCTAGAATTATCAGCCACCCAGCCGCACAAGGCTTCCTGGCGCTCGGCAGAAGGATGCTCTTCACAGGTGTGATTGATGGTACAGCTTCCGCCGTCGGGCCCGCTCAGTTCCCATTCGTCGTTTGCGGGATCGCGAACGCGCTCGACGGTTTTCTCGGTAGTTGTATAAGCTCGATCAGGACCGAGATAAGCTGCCAAGACGCGGCCTACACTCAATAACAATGCAAGCGTAACGCCAACTGTAATAATAAAGAGAGTGGATCTGAGAATTTGCTGGGGAGTTTTTATCTTGAAGGAATGGGGGCAAGGTTTCATTTATGTCTCCTTCTCTCGATAAAAATACAGCGCTATTTTAGCAATTTAGCCATCTTTTTTCAAGATAAAAAGTAATGAATAAATCTTAAAAAATTTATTATTAATCTAAAAACGATTTAGTTGTTTATTTATTGGATATTAATCCTTTTATATAATATACTCGTGTTTGGGCCTTCACATTGGGTGGCAGCCAAACCGAGAGCATAAACCCGGCGAATCGTTTTGGATAGGGGAAAAACTTTCTATCTATCCAGGTTTCGTTGCAAATGAATCTAGTGATTTAGCTGGAAAATCTACACGTGTGGTTAAAAGGTGAAATCTTAAATTTTCCCCTACCTTTCATCGGCCCTGATACAATTGATACTTATCAAGAAGCTTGGTTCCGGGCTTTCTAGATTTTGAGAGAATAATTGTTCTCAAAGTATATATATTCAGCAGATCACGATTCCACCGGCAAGATATGCCAGTTATTGATGTTTTTATATTCTTCTAAATCGATTTGTTTTGGTATACTCTCGTTGCGGCATAATGATTAATCCCTTGGTCAGTTTTGTCAATTTCGCCTCACGTTTTAAAAATCACAAATTCCGGTAGAACTGAAAAACCTGTGATCTCTGCGCCTTTGTGGTAAAAGCCCCAGCAATGACTTGTTTATATATCCAGTAATACCAGTTCATCGACTTGCCCCAAACAAGGAAAACCGATCATGGACAGAACCAACAAAAAGTGGGAAATTTCGCCCCGCATTTCTTCCAAAGCAGATCAAGCCCTGCATGGCTACCCCCCTATCTTACGCCAAATTCTATATAATCGCGGTTACGCTACCCACGAGCAAGCGCGGCGCTTTTTGCAGGCCGAAACCGATTTCGACACCGATCCGTTCCAATTGAAGGGGATGGAAGCGGCGGTGGAGCGAATCGAGCAAGCGATTGGGCAGAAGGAAAAGATCGCCATTTACGGCGATTACGATGTCGACGGCGTCAGTGCGACCGCCCTGCTGCTTAATTTCTTTAAACAGTCGTTTGATGCCAAGGTTTTCGCCTACATCCCCAACCGCTTCGAAGAGGGTTACGGGCTCAACGAGGAGGCCCTGACCGACCTGAAAGAGCATGGAATGGATCTGGTCATCACAGTGGACTGCGGCATCCGCGCTCTGCAACAGGCGGAAGCAGCGCATGACCTGGGGCTCGACTTGATCGTCAGCGACCACCACCATCCCGGCCCGGAGCTTCCCGCTGCCGTAGCCGTGATCGATCCCAAGCAACCCGGCGATTCCTACCCGGAGAAAGACCTCGCCGGTGTCGGTGTGGCCTACAAGTTGGCTTCCGCCGTCGCTGAACATGCCAACAAGGCAGATGAGATCGAATCCTATCTCGACCTGGTCGCCCTGGGCACCGTCGCTGACATCGTTCCCCTGGTCGGCGAGAACCGGGCGTTGGTGCGCGCCGGGCTGGAGCAAATGCGCCAACCCAACCGCCAGGGATTGCTTTCGCTGATCGGCGTGGCAGGACTGAAACCGGAAGCGATCACCGCCACCGATATCGGCTTTGGACTCGGGCCGCGGCTGAACGCCGCCGGTCGGCTGGATTCGGCCCGGGGAGCCTTAAAATTGCTGACCACCGAGGATGTCTTTACAGCAGGAAAACTGGCCCAGGAACTGGAAATCCAAAACCGGAAACGCCAGAGCATCACCCGGGCGATTCAAGCGCAAGCCGATGAAAAGATTCGGGCCGAGGATTCCGAGAGCCTGCTTCTTTTCGCCGCCGACCCGGATTTCAACGCTGGCGTCGTCGGGCTTGCTGCCTCCCAGCTCGCCGATCAATACTACCGCCCAGCCATCGTCGGCCATTGCGGAGAGAACTTCACCCAGGCATCTTGCCGCAGCATCAAGGAATTTCACATTACCGAGGCGCTCGATCAATGCGCCGATTTGCTGGAATCCCATGGAGGCCATGCTGCCGCGGCCGGTTTCACCGTCCGGAACGAGAACATCCCCCAACTCGTCGAGCGGCTCAACGCGATCGCCGAAGAAGAGCTCGGAGACAAAGACCTGCGTCCCACCCTGGCAGCAGACATGGAAATCCCCCTCGCCGAGTTGAAAGCGGAGGTGCTTGAGTATCTCGATTGGCTTCAACCGACCGGCTACGGCAACCAGCAGGCAACCTTCGTAAGCCGAAACCTGGAAGTAAAACACAGCCGAGCGGTGGGCAAAGACGGCGCCCATCTCAAGCTCACCCTCACCGACGGGAGCCTCACTTTCGACGCGATCGCCTTCCGCCAAGGAGATTGGCAGGGGCAACTACCTTCCCGCGTCGATGTCTTATACCATTTCGAACTCAACGAATACAGGGGCAGAAAAAGTCTTCAACTGAATGTTAAAGACATCAAAGCATCGCGAGGGAACTAAACCCAACACCTTTCCTAAACATCAGCTAGAACACGAAAAAACTTTTTCATCTTCGTACCCTTGGTGACTTTAGTTGATTCATGATCACGTACGAGTCGAGAGACGACAGGGTGAAATTCAACGGCGAAAATATTGCCATCAGCTTTCCTTAGGGTTATAATTAAGCCACTATACATACTCAGAAAGGAGTGTAAGACTTATGGCAAGTGTAACGTATGACCATGTAACAAAACGTTTCGACGATGTCGTGGCCGTCAATGACCTCGACATCCAAATCGAGGATAAAGAATTCCTCGTCCTAGTTGGCCCCTCCGGATGTGGCAAATCAACCGCTCTGCGGTGCTTGGCCGGTCTAGAGGATATTACCGAGGGCCAGATCATGATTGGCGACCGAATCGTCAACGATGTAGCCCCCAAAGATCGGGACATCGCCATGGTGTTCCAATCCTATGCCCTCTACCCCCACATGTCTGTGTTCGACAACATGGCCTTTGGGTTGAAACTGCGCAAATACCCCAAGGATGAAATCAAACGGCGGGTTGATGAGGCTGCCGGGATGCTCGGCATCGAGCCGCTTCTCGACCGCAAACCCCGGCAACTGTCCGGTGGGCAGCGTCAGCGAGTAGCATTGGGCCGCGCTATCGTTCGCGAGCCAAACGTCTTCCTCCTTGATGAGCCCCTCTCCAACCTGGATGCGAAACTGCGCGTGCAGACACGCACCGAGATCACCAAGCTCCACAAACGCTTGGAGACGACCTTCATCTACGTGACGCACGACCAGACCGAGGCCATGACCATGGCCACCCGCATCGCCGTGTTGAACCACGGTATTCTCCAACAGTTGGACACCCCCCAAAACCTGTACGACTACCCCGACAACCTCTTCGTGGCCGGCTTCATCGGCTCCCCGGCGATGAACTTCTTCGACGCCAAACTGACCGAAGACAGCGGCAGAGTGTATGTCGATACAGGCGCGTTTGTCGTACCTGCACCAGAAAACCGCAACGACGTTTATATGCCTCACGTGGGCAAAGATGTCATCTTCGGCCTGCGCCCTGAGGACGTTTACGATCCCAGGTTCGAGGCCCCCGACATCGTCGGCGCTCAGCTAGATAGTAAGGTCGAGGTCACCGAGTTGATGGGCAACGAAATCTTCGTCTACTTCAAGAGTGGAGATCACAACTACGTCGGCCGCATCGACCCCCGCACAGACTTCAGCATGGGCGACGAAGCCCAGATCACCTTCAACATGGACAACATGCACATCTTCGACAAGGACACAGAAGAAGCGATTCGCTAGTTGAAGGATCTCAATCCAACTTAATCACAAACCGCGGGCGTTGCATCTGTAACGTCCGCGGTTGTATATATTCAAGGAGCCATCATGCCATTCGATTATCTCAAACCCCTTTTATTGCCTTCTGATAAAAAAATCGTCCTTTTGATTCTCGACGGGCTGGGAGGCCTGCCGATCGAATCAGGCGGCCCGACCGCACTCGAAGCTGCTGAGGCCCCAAACTTGGATCGCCTCGCCTCGGAGGGCAGCCTGGGCCAAACCATCCCCATCCGCCGAGGCCTGACTCCCGGCTCCGGCCCGGCTCACCTGGCTCTGTTCGGCTACGACCCGCTGGTCTACGACGTTGGCCGCGGCGCGCTCTCGGCCGCCGGAATCGGCGTCGATGTCTATCCCGGTGATGTCGCCGCCCGCGGCAACCTGTGCAGCCTCGACGCTGACGGCAATATCACCGACCGGCGCGCCGGGCGCATCTCCCACGAGAAAGCAGCCCCAATCGTCGAGATTCTCAACGAGGTGCAGGTTCCCGGCGTGAAAACAGAAGTCCATCAAGTCAAGGAATACCGCGTCGTCGTGGTGATGCGCGGCGAGGGCCTGGACCCACGCCTGACCGACACCGATCCGCAGAAAACGGGTGTCCCGCCGCTGCCCACCCAGGCGACCGATCCCGCTGCAGAACGGACCGCTGAGTTTTTCAACCAATGGCTGGAAAAAGCGCGCCAAGCGCTGGCCGACCAGCCCCAGGCCAACGGGGTCAACCTGCGCGGCTTCGCCACCGATCCTGCCCTGCCGTCCTACGAAGATGCCTATAACCTCAAGGCCGCCTGTATTGCCGGTTATCCGATGTACCGCGGCGTCTCCAAACTCGTTGGCATGGACGTGATCGAATTCGAGGGCAGCCATCCCGAGGACGAGTTCGCGGCAGCAGAACGGATTTGGGATGAATACGACTTCCTTTTTATACACATTAAGAAAACCGACAGCATGGGCGAAGACGGCAATTTCGACGGCAAGATCAAAATCATCGAAGGGCTAGACGCAGCCCTACCCCAATTGATGGCCCTGAAGCCGGACGTCTTGATGGTCACAGGCGACCATTCGACCCCGGCGCGGATGAAATCGCACTCCTGGCATCCGGTTCCCTTCATGCTCTGGGCGCCAGAAACGGCCCTGCCCGACACGCAAACAAAATTCGGGGAGCGCACCTGTGCCCTGGGCGGGTTGGGCACCTTCCCAGCGATCGAAGCGATGTCGCTGGCTCTGGCCCACGCCCAAAGATTGAACAAATACGGCGCATAGAACACAAAAGACCCTAAGGATTTTGAAAACCCTTAGGGTCTTGACCAACAACAAGCCTTCCAAAGTCTTCTAGACTTCGGAAGGCTGTTTTTTATTTGTAGCGCACGTCGATGCTGCCGATCGCTTGGCCGATTTCCAGGGTGATCTGTTCATCGGCGGTTTCGTAACCGGGAGCGTAGTAATAACCGCCGCGCTGCTGGAAATCGGTGGGGACATCGAGGGAGGAGATCGCTTTGCTGACATCCAAGCGCAGGCCAACATTATCGGGAACGTGCAACACGATGCTGCCGATCGCCTGATTGATCTGGGCATCAAATGCCCCCTCGGAGGGCAAGGTCAACTCGATTTTGCCCACTCCCTGGCTGACATCCAGAGCGGATAGATCCAAATCCAACAGATCGAGAACCATCTCCCCCGCGCCCATGGATGTATCCAGGTCGACGGGGACAGTTGACGTCAGACCAAGGTCCCAATCCCAGGCATCGCCGAAGACGGGAACAACATTGCGCGACCGCAACGTGTATACGATTGTTTCACCTTCGAGATCGTAATCATCCCAAACCTGTTGCATGTTCCCCAACCTGAGCGTCCCGGCGACGAGTTGATCCCTAGATGAGAGCGCATCCACAGCCAGATCACCGACAGCGGGCGCCAAAACGATCTCGGCGCGGGTCGCTTCTCCTAACGGCTGGCTGATCTCATCCTCGGCCAGGGGCTCGCCCGCCAAGGTGCCAACGCCGACATCGGATAGCCACAACACACCAAAGAGGATGGCAAAAATGAAGATCACGCTGAGCAGGGAAATCCACAGAGAGCGGCGTCCGACCATCACTTCCAAGCCAATGGCAATAATCAACAACGGCCACAAGCGCCACAGCGTTTCCCAGGCATCCCAAATCATAATGCCCAAATTACTCATCAACAAGATAGCGCCCAGACCGATCATAAACACCGGCCCGACAATCTCATTTCGCCTGAAGAGGCCATCCAGCCCAATCGCTATGAGCAGAATCGGCCAGAATTGCAAGACGGTCCGCCAGGTAACGTCACCGATGATTCCAAGGTTATTGAGCAGAAAAATGCTCCCCAAAAGAATCAGGATGATGGGCCAAATCAGGCCGCCACGATGTTCATTTCTGTTCTTGTTATTCTCTTCCATACGAGCAAACTCCTAACGCCGCCAACGCAGCAACATGACCACACCGGCGATGACCAGCAACAAGGGCCAAAGAATGTCAAAATCCCACCACCACAACCAGGGGATGCCCAGGTTTTCGAGCAGCCACATGACGCCAAGAATGATCAGACCAATCCCAACAATGAGACCGGTTTTGGGGTGAGGCCGGTTCACCGAATCGACAAAATCGTTTCCGGCGCTGCGAACGCGGGCCTTGAAATCACCGGGATCCTCGACACCCTCCTCGGGGATCAGAATCCAGAGCAGGATATAAATCCAAAGGCCCATGCCGCCCCCAAAGAAAAGCAGGAAAAAGAAAAGGCGCACAAAGGTGGGATCAATGCCCAAGTACTCCCCCAAGCCCCCACAAACGCCTCCTAACATTCGATCAGTACGACTGCGATATAGTCTTTTTTGCATGGTTTTCTCCTCTAGGCGCGGAAATTGCGCCAAAGCACATAGCCGCCCGCAGCGATCAGCGCAACGGGCCAGATATAATTGATCAGATACTGCAAAGAAGCCGATGTCAACATGGCGATCAACCCCAAGGCTGCCGCGGGGATAAACGCCCAGCGCATTTGCCCGTCTGTAGGCAACAGAGCAACCAATAAAAACGTCAGAGCTAGCCCCAAGAAGAAGATCGTCTCAGTTTCGGCTAAATAATTCTCCAGCACGGTGATGCCCGCCAGGGTAGTCAACACCCCAGCAGGAATGATCGCCCACCAAAGCTCCCGGTTGGTCCCGTAGATCACCCAGAAGCTGAGCGCAATCATGCCCAAGAAAAACCCACCTCCCCAGCGATCGCTGAACTGAGGCCAGAACTGGTCACCGAGAATCAGCAAGGCCAAACCGACCAAAACAAGGCCGGGGATGATCGGCCACCACTGCGAGCGATTGTTGAGATATGTGTACAGAAAAGCAACACCGGCTGCTCCAAGGAACAGTGCCCAAATAGCGTCCCAGGCGCTGGGAATCAGATTCAGATTTTGCAAAAAGAACAAAATACCTGCGGCGATCAACAAAAGGCCCCAAAGCAAACGGTTATCGAATTTTTTCATTGTGAAACTCCTCTCAATTCACCTGGATAGACCCGACACCGGCATCGATGTCGATATCAACGCGCTGAGCAGCGGTATCATAATCCGAGGATTGGTATCCACCATTGGTACGGGGAAAACGATCTGTGTCAATTTGAGCGTCCAGCAAGCCGCCATCGACCGCGATATGGGCGGCGACGCCCTCGGGAACGCGCAAAACCACCGAGGCAACCCCAGCTTCGACCTCGACACAAGTGTAGGCGCTGTGGGCGGGAAGATCAACCTCGGTCGAGCTGGCTCCCGTTTTTAGAATCAACTCCTTGACTTGTAGCTCGGTCAAGTCGAAATTGGCATCGCTGGCCCCGCCTTCGGCTCGCAAGCTCAGGGAGACCTCCGGGTTGAGGGACAAGTCCCAACGGATTCCGCCCCGACGGCCCCAAATCCAGGGGAAGATGACATAAGGGAATCCACCATGAGGGACTTCCAAGGTGACATCAAGAAGATCGCCGCGCCGCTTGACGCGCTGAATCAACCCACCGGCAAACGAGCCACTGAGCAATTGGTCGGCGGAGGCACCGGCGGCAAGGTGCAATTGCCCCGCCCCGTGCTTGAGCTTCAAGGTGGCTTCTCCTACCCCTTCCAGCGGGATGGAGACTGACTCGCTCTCAAGGGATTCCTCTCCACCGTACAAATTCATCCACAAGACCCATCCACCTAAAAGGATCAGCAACAGCGGCCAGATCACCTTCCAAATATCGATAGTGATAACACCAAAGTTGTTCAGCAAAAACAAGCCGCCCAGCAAGATAAAGACAAGACCCCAAAAAATGCTGCTCCGTTTCATATTACCCTCCTACAAGGTTTCATTCTTTCGATTTGTTTGATTTGAACAGCGGCTGAATCAGAATCCAGACGCCAAAGACAATCAGCAAGACAGGCCAAAAGGTGGCCAAGATGCGCAGGCCGAAGAAATTGCCCAGAACAGCAAAGACGATCAGGCTGATCATACTCATCCAAACGCCGGTACGAAAATCGTCTCGATCACCTCCGCCCAGCAGGGCAGCCAGCATCAAGCCCACGCCGACGAATCCGGGGATCAACGCCCAGGCATACGACCAGCTCTCCCAATTGCCGGTCACATTTTGCCAGTAAAGCAATCCTCCGATGCCACCAACGATACAAGCGGGAATGGCCAAGCCGCCTTCACCGAGAATCAACCCAAGCAACAATAGGAAAACGCCCACACCGACGATAATCAGCGGCCAAGAGACATATTCCCAAAACCAATCCAAACCGGGTACTATTTGGACGGCCAAAAACCAACCGCCGATCAGAATCAAAAGTAGACCAAATGCTATGCTAGAACGTGTTTTCTTGTTCATTTTTGTCTCCGATTTACTTTTCCTTGAATGATGATTTGATAACTCGATTATAAATCAACTTCCACCTTAATATACGATGATTTCGCCATAAAGTTGCAGTGAACCTGCTTGACCATGTGAAAAACACAAGGGTAAACTCCTCTGAACAGTCCCCAGTATACAAAAGACCGGCCCAATTTAAAAACAGACCGGTCTTTGATGTGCAGGCTTTAATCTTTTCATGTTACGACGACGGAGTCCTCGGAACCAAATTCATTGGGGACATATTTATCGGCTTCCCAGTCGTTTTCCCAGTGATCGCCGTCGACCCAATAACGGAAGCGATACTCTTGCCCCGCATCCAGGAAGACCGTGCGCGAGAAACGACCATCTTTGCGTTTCTTCAAGGGATGGGCTTCTTTGTCCCAATCGTTGAATTCACCGACGACGGATGCCGTTTCAGCACCCACCTCGGCAGGAACTTCAAACGTGACCCGACAAGAATTGCCGGTCGGTGTATAAGATTTTTTCATTGTTTCACTCCTTTTTTGCTGTCTGAGGGCTTTGGCGATACCCTCTGCGGACCAACAGGCGGAAGGATAACACAAAACGAGCATTCGTCAACCATTCAGCCCCGAAAAAACATTAATGCTTAGTCGTTTTGCTGCTATCTTTCGCATAGGACAATATCGAAGTTGATAACCCAAAGATGGCGAAAAAGTTATGCTTTACCCGGCACCAAAGATCTCTCCCCCTAACTTGAACCCGGCGACTTCCAGACGCGGGGTGAAGACGGGCCGCAAGCCGGTGGCGATCAAATCGCCCTCGACTTCACCATCGGGTCCGAGACCGGTCCGTTCGAATTTGAAGATATCCGAAAGCGTGGGTACTTCTCCTTCCATGCGTGGCACCTCGGTGATCCGGACGACCTTGCGGGTTCCGTCGGTCATCCGCCGCATATGGACGATCAGGTCAACGGCGGAGACAATTTGTTTGCGAATCGCCGAGAGGGGCATCTCCAGGCCCGCCATCATCGACATGGTCTCCAACCGCGAGATGGCATCGCGAGGAGAATTGGCGTGGAGCGTGGTCAACGAGCCCTCATGCCCGGTGTTCATTGCCTGGAGCATATCCAAGGCCTCACTGCCGCGCACCTCACCAATCACGATCCGATCCGGGCGCATGCGCAAAGCGTTCCGCACCAAGTCTCGCGACGTCACAGCACCGATGCCATCAACGTTGGGCATTTTCGTCTCCAGCCGAACGACGTATTTCTGCTTCAATTGCAGTTCAGCGGCGTCCTCAATGGTCACGATCCGCTCCTCGCCGGGAATATAATCGGTGAGCAGGTTCAAAAGAGTAGTCTTGCCAGAGCTGGTATTTCCAGTGATCAGAATATTCAAACGAGAAACGACGCAAGCCTGCAAAAACTCGGCCATATATTTGGTCAAGGTACTCAATTCAATCAGTTGCTCGACGGTGAAGGTCGAGTTGAGAAATTTTCGGATGGTGATGTAAGGCCCGTCTACCGCCACCGGTGGGATGGCCACATTGACGCGGGATCCATCGGGGAGGCGGGCGTCAGCGGTGGGCGAATCGGCGTTGACCTGGCGCCCCAGGGGATGGAGAATTCTGTCAATGATGCGGAGTACATGGTCATCATCATCAAAGGTGATGTTGGTATCGAGCAATTTACCGCGCCGCTCGACGTAAACCTGCTTGGGGCCGCTGACCATGATCTCGCTAATCTCATCGTCGTCAAGCAGCGGCTGCAAAGGGCCGTAACCTACCAGTTCGGCGAACACATTGCGGAATATCTTTTTCTGGAGCGAATCGTCTAGCTCTAGACCGGCATCTTCGCACGCTTGCTGCAACCAGACCTTGAGTTTTCCCCGATAGGAAGAAGCCGAAGCGGGGACACCTTGCGACTTTCGGGAAACAGCTTCAACAAGTTCCCGTTCGATACGCCTGATCCCGGCGCTGCTGAACGAAGCTTGATTTGTCATCGGACCTCTGCTATATAGGAATGGTTAGACTTTTCAAATCGCGCGGGTAATAGGTCAACAACTCGGCGCCATGATCGGTGATTACAACCATGTCGGAGTGGCGGAATCCGCCCAGGCCGGGGAGATACAGGCCCGGCTCCACGGTGAAGACCATCCCCGGCTGCATCACGGTGGAATCGCCCAGGTCTAGGAAAGGCCCCTCATGATAACGCAGACCAATGGAATGGCCAACATGATGACGCCAATAAGGCTGCAAATCGTGCTTCTGGTAGTAAATCCGCACTGCTCGATCGACTTCGGCGCAGGAAACGCCGGGCTTCATCATATCAAAAGCAGTCTCTTGCAAGGCGAGCATGTGCTCGAAGATCTCTTTCTGTTTGACCGACGGCGGCCCGACGATCATGGTCCGCTCCAGCTCAGAATTGTATCCCCACACCGGCGCATTGGCCTCCCCCACCAACACATCTCCGACTTGAAAGCGGATATTGTTGGCCAGTGCATGGGGAATTGCCGAATGGCGCCCCACCTGCCCCCGGTAGACCGCTTTGGCGCCGTCGGCAAAGTAACTCTGGGTGCGATAAATCGGCCCAATCGCGTCCAACATGGCCAGCGTTGCCTCCGTGCTGGCGCGCATCGAGACCTCCGTTTCGGAGGCCCCCACCTTGGTATACCGCTGCAAGAGAGCAAGCGCCAAATGAGCCCATTTGACGCTTTCACGCATCAGTTTCAACTCGGCCTCACTCTTGACCATCATCTGATCCTCGATAAAGTCCCCCAGCGATTTCGGCGTCGTGCCGATCAACTCGCTAAGCGATGGGCCGCGATACCCAAACATCAGCGGATAACCGTTCTGGTCGGCGCCAAATTTCCCCTCGATACCCATCTCGGTCAAAAGGTTCTTGAACACCTGCATCGGCCTGGGCTTATAAGGATACTCGACATAAAAAGCAACTCGGTCGACAACGGCATTATCCGCGGCATGCGCCCGCTCCAACTGCGGCACAAACAAAACCTTCTTCCCCTCGGCGTTGACGACCAAAGCAATCGGCCGCTCGGTAGGGATGAAGGCAAAACCGGTGTAATAGAGAATATAATCACGCTCGAACATGATCGCGCCGGTCAATTGGCGGGATTGAAGATGTTCAAACAGTCGTTCCAAGCGGGATTGATATTCTTCGAGGGTGATAGCGATAGAAGGTGATTGCATGCAGGACGCCTCCGTTTTCGAGCGATTTACAAATCCCAAACGTTTTTAGCCTCTTTGAGCATCGAGCGCCATGTCTCCGTTGCAGCCTGGTGAGGCGGCCCCAAGCGATCTTCCCACCCCCGGGACAAGAGAGCGGCGACCACGGCCTGGGTGCAGACTGCGGCGGCGTCCAGATCGTAGCCACCCTCCAAGACAAGGGCGATTCGTCCCCCGCAATGCTCATCGGCCCAATCGGTCAGAGCTTGGACGAGATGCTTGTATCCTGTAGCCGAGAGCAACAACTGTCCCAAAGGGTCACGCCAATGGGAATCAAAACCATAACTAACCAAAATCAT
>CAZXXW010000085.1:0-15424 GCA_964644835.1 uncultured Anaerolineales bacterium | reverse complement strand
GCCTCAAGATTAGGTCCCTCATCCCGTTAAGGGAGTAAGACCGCAGGAAGACTACCTGCTAGATAGGCAGCAAGTGTAAGTGCAGCAATGCATTCAGCTAAGCTGTACTAATGGTCGAGGGCTTAAAAACGTGATGTGGAGAATTCAGGACTTTTCGTAAATCTATCATTATTCGATGGTAAATCTAATAACGTAAGAAAACCTTTTTGGTGATATTAGCGGCGGGGATACACCCGGTCACATTCCGAACCCGGCAGTTAAGTCCGCCAGCGCCGATGGTACTTGAGGGGAAGCCCTCTGGGAGAGTAGGTCATTGCCAAAAAGGTTTTTCTATTTAACCACCTCCGTGATCAATGCGGAGGTGGTTTGATTTAAGCGTCGGGACGAAGTTTAACTCACAAGTTGGCTGCTAGCTTGCGAGTGAGTCCGTTTGTCATTCCCCGTTTGGCCTGCCCGGCCGAGGAATCCACATCGGTACAGTTCTCATATAGTCCCTGTATTGATCTCCGAAGTGATCGAGAAGCAGCTTTTCTTCGTATCTGGCGATGAAATGAAGAAAAACGACGGCGACGGCCCAGACTGCGGCTGCAGCAAGCGAAATGCTCAAGAAGAGAAATCCAAGATAGAGGAGGATTTCGCTCAGATAGACGGGATGACGAACAAGGCCAAAGACGCCCTCGCTGATGACCGTGGCATTTTCTCGCTCTTCGCCGAAAACGGTCGTCAGCCCTCTGTTGGCCAGATAGCCAGAAATGATCAACAGCCCAATGCCGATGGGAACTCGGATTCCCAGGGGGATATAGTCATTCAGGACGGTGGTGTACGCTAAGAAAAACGAATCGATCACCCATACCAGGGTGAATAGAATTGCGATGATGAGTTGACCGGCGTCGCCGAATTTATGTTCGCCGATGAGATCGTCGCGGTGACGGTGGGTTTTGGGTTCCATCGTATCTCCTTTATATATTTTGATGATTCCTTTGATGAATGCTGTGGGACTACCCAAACGCAGGGGGTAGAGGCTCCCGATGTTGAAGCCAGGTCTTGGGCACGTGGCCCGAGGAGAGCGCCACGATGCCACCGACGATGGCGCAAGTCGTGTCCCTATCGCCGCCCCCGGCGACAGTTGTCCATAGCGCTTCATTGTAATCATCGTGGTGATGAGCCGCACACCACAGGCAATATGGCACTGTGTCTTGGGCCGAGATGTTCGATCCTGTGCCAAGTTTGCGAGCGGCCTTTTCGTGTTCGGTGGAGGCGATGCCCAGCGCTTTTTCGATTCCCTGGCGAGTTTCACTTTCAGGCAGAAGCGCAATGACGGCCTCGAGGAGTGCGTTCCCTCGGGGGGATTCAGGTTGGGTTGCCAGCGCTGCCGTGGCAGCTACCGCCATGGCGCCAGCCTGTCCCTCTGGGTGGGCGTGAGTCACCGCCGCCGAGCGTTGTCCCTCTTCAGCGGCGCGCTCAGGATCTCCGGCATAGTAGCCCCCGATCGGTGCGGCGCGCATCGCCCCGCCGTTGCCGTACGAGCCGCCGGGAAATAGATCCGGAGCGATTTCTTTCCAATCGCCTCCCCGGTTGACCTGCCGGAGTAGACGGTAGGCGCCTCGTCCGTACCCCCTGCCAGGGTCTTGCTGAAAGCGCTGGGCGAAGGTGGCGATCAACGCCTCTTGATCGATGTGGCCGTATTCTTTGAGAATCTCGACGATCGAGAGCGCCATGTGGGTGTCGTCGGTCCATCGCCAGGGGGCAGGGGGAAGTTTCCGCTCGGCGATCCACCTGCGAGGTGATCCGAAGAACATCTCGCCAAAGGCATCCCCGACGGAGAGTCCTTTCAAGCTCAGAGTAGCAAGCTCTAAATTCATCGGTCTCCTTTCTCCCCAGGTTGTACGAATCATTCAGCGGCACGATTGATTTCCTTGCTATAATTGTAGCCTGTTTTGAGCGGTCAAGAAACCCGTAAAGGATAGCATCATGAAAACAAGTCTTCGCCCCACTACGCCCTTGCGCGGCGTGGTCACCTTGCCGGGGGATAAATCCATCTCCCACCGGGCAGCGCTGTTTGCTGCCCTGGCGGAGGGAACCAGCCGTTTTGAAAATTTTCTCGTCGCTGGTGTCACCCGAGCGATGCTGGACTCCCTGGCTGTGCTGGGCATTGATTGGAAATTGGAGGGGGCGAAACTCGCCGTCCGAGGCGGTGGGCTGAGGCCTTGGTGTGATGCCGAAAAACGCTTGGATTGCGGCAACTCGGGCACGACTCTGCGCACGCTGGCGGGAGCGTTGGTGGCGACGAACACGCCTGCCTTGTTGGATGGCTCTCCTGGGCTGCGCCGCCGCCCGATGGGACGGATCGTCAAGCCCTTGCGTCAGATGGGTGCATCCATCCAGACCGCCGATGGTTTCCTCGCTCCGTTGCGCATAGGCAGAAGCGATCATCTTATGGGCATTGAGTACAGCTTGCCGGTCGCCAGCGCCCAGGTCAAAACCGCTCTCCTCCTGGCTGCCTTGGGGGCCGAGGGCGGGATAAAACTAATCGAGCCGGGACCTTCCCGTGATCACACCGAGCGGATGCTGGCCCAGATGGGCGTCCAGATCGAAGCAGACGCCGATGCCTTTTCCGTCTACCTGGGGCCTCCTTTCGGACCGCTTTCTCCCCTCACGTTCACCATCCCCGGTGATTTTTCATCGGCGGCGTTTCTGATCGTCGCCGCGCTGATCATGCCCGGTTCCGAGATCACCTTGCGTGGCGTTGGCTTCAATCCCACCCGCACCGGCCTGCTTGATGCGCTTCAGGCGATGGGCGCTCAAATCGAGGTCACGCTTACACAGATGGCGGCCAACGAGCCCGTTGGCGATCTCGTCGTTTCTCATTCGCCCGACTTGAGGGCCATCGAAGTGGATGGCAATTTGGTCGTTCGGATGATCGATGAATTCCCCATTTTTGCCGTGGCAGCCGTTCATGCGCGGGGCGAGACCGTCGTGCGCGGGGCGGAAGAGTTACGCTATAAGGAGACGGATCGGATCCATGTTTTGGCGAAAGAATTTCACAAATTGGGGATTCCCATCGAGGAACGGGAAGATGGATTCTCCATTCGGGGCGGGCAATCGTATCTTGGAGGGGATGTCTCCGCCCGCGGCGACCACCGTCTGGGGATGGCGCTGAGCGTGTTAGGCTTGGGCGCCGACGAAGCTGTCACCGTCCATGGCACCGAGATCATCAACGAATCCTTCCCCAGCTTCTTTGCCAAGCTCGAAACCCTCGGCGCGGAGTTGATCACTGATGATTGAAACGCCAGCTTTCTACGCTTTGGGTTTGATTGGCTGGCCTTTGGAGCACAGTCTTTCGCCACAATTGCACCATGTCGGCCTGGATGCGCTTGACTTGAAGGGGGAATACCGTTTGTATGAAATACCACCGCTCCCGGAGGGGAAAAAGAGTTTGGCCGCCTTGTTGGAAAAGGTTCGAAGGAGGCAAATCCACGGCCTCAACGTGACCATTCCCCACAAGCAAAATGTGATCCCCCTGCTCGATGACCTCACTCCCGCTGCCGAAGCGATCGGGGCGGTGAACACGATTTTCGCCCGCGGTGATCGCCTGGTCGGCGACAACACCGATGCTCCTGGATTCTGGACGGATGCGAGTCGGCGTTTGAGCGTCCACACGTTTGAATGTACTCGCGCCTTGATTTTAGGTGCAGGTGGTTCGGCGCGGGCAGTGGCCTACGCATTGCTTCGTCAAGACTGGAAACTGACCATCGCTGCTCGCAGACCGGAACAAGCTCAAGACCTTTGTGATCACTTGTCACCGCATGGGGGGCAAATTTCGGCAACAAAACTAAGCAACTACCCACTATCCACTATTCACTCCCCACGGCCCACTCCCCACTACACACTGCTCGTCAACTGTACCCCCGTAGGCATGCACCCTCATGTGGACGCCTCGCCTTGGCCCGAAGATTTACCCTTTCCTCCCGAAGCTGCCGTGTATGATTTGGTCTACAATCCTCGCGAGACCCGTCTGGTGCGCGACGCTCGCGCGGCAGGACTTCCCGCCGTGACCGGGCTGGGCATGCTCGTCGAACAGGCTGCCCTGTCGCTGGCGCGCTGGGTGGAGAGGAAAGTGCCGCGGTATGCGATGTGGGCGGCGCTGAAGGATATCGGCTAATTTGTTCCTTATTACTTCTCCAAAGTGATCTAGACCACAAACGAAAGTGGTCTAGACCTTTTCGCAAAGTGGTCTTGACCTCTTTTTAAAGTGGTCTAGATCACTTTACCAAGGGGATAGCGCCCCAGAAAGAGGAAGATCAACAAAATCAAAATCTTCTTTTTGCTAAAGACAGGCAGCTCACGATTCATGGTCTAATCCCAAAATGTAATCGATCTCATCATGGACGGAGTCTGGCAACGGCTCCGGCTGATGCTCTTCGATGATGGCGATGGTTTTCTCCCGCAGGCGGTCGCCCAGCCGTTTACTGCCTTCGGCGATCCATTCCTCGGCACGTTGGCGGGTGAACAGGGTCGGCTCCCACATCTCTTGGAAATGCTCGAAGGTGTGATCCACGCTGAGAAAATCACCACCGGGCCCGACCTGGTTGATCACATCCACGGCCAGAGATTCGGCATCAAGCTTGAATCCGTCCATGAAGTGCCGCATCATCGCGATGGTTTCGGCGCTGAAGACGATCATCTCTGGCGAAGTGGTCAAACCCGCTTCGAGATAACCGACATCATGAACGAGGTTGTTGCCCCCCAGCAGCGCGACGAGCACCGAGAAGGTCGCATCGGCAGCGGCCTGTTCGTCCATCACGCAGCTATCCGAGTGGCCGGCATAACCCCAGGTAGGCAGGTTGTAGAAGCGGCCCAGTTCTGCCACGGCGACGCGGGCCAGTTGGAATTCTGGTGCACCGCCATATACGCTGATGGTCGTTTTCATGTCCATGTGGTGCAGCCCGCTTCCGTAGACGAAGGGGGCGCCGGGATTGCGGAGTTGGTGCATCACCAGGCTGGAGAGCGTCTCAGCGTTGCCGATTGCCAGTCCCCCGGCCAAGGTCACAGGGGCGGTGCCGCCCATCATTGGAGCAGGGGAGTGGACAATGGGAAGGGATTCATCGGCCATGTAGAGCAGCTTGCCTGTCGCCGTGTCCGAGTGCTGCAACGGTGTGGATGGTTCGGAATAGAGCAGCAGAGTCGGGTTGATGCGTAACTCCTCCATCCCCCCGGCTGCCGCTGCTGCCATTGCGGCGATAGCTTCGCAATCGGCCTTGTCGTCACAAACGAAGACGATCGGTTTGACCGTGTTGGCCAACATCAGGGCGAATTGTTCTCGATAAGCATTGTCGGTTTTTAAGTCAGAGGGGATGCCCATCGACATGCAGAAATCCAGCTCGGGCAGGGCATCGACGACGTGGATGGAATCGATTACATCGTCTGAGGTGAAAGGGCGTCGTTCGCTGGATTCAGGATCGAGATAATTGAGACAATCCGAGCCGGTGCCGAAGTTGACCGTGTGCCCTTCCAACGGCGCGGCCACCTCGGATGTGCCCCGGCGGCAAAGGGCGATCCGGGAGGGGGCTTGTTCCAGGGCCCACTCGACCAGCCCCGGCGGGAAGCGGACCAGGTTCTCATCGCTGATGAGCGCATCCGTCTCCCGGAGCAAATCCAGGGCTTCAGGGTGAAAGACCCTCACGCCGGTGCGGCGGAGAATCTCCAGCGAAGCTCGGTGGATGATCTCGGCTTGTTTCCTGTTCAACATGCTCATTTGGGGGAAGGCAAGTATATTTTTCGTCATTTAAAGTTCTCCTCGATAGATTGATGGCTTGTATCGTTATGATTCGGCTGTCGCTCGCCGAGCGGCTTGATGCAGGGCTTCGCTGACCAATTTGGGGATAAGCTGAAGCCGATACGCTCTCGAAGCGCGCATCACGCTGTCTCGGGGATTGGCTTCTTCTCGGGCCAGGTTGGCCGCTTGCCGGATGATCTCGTCTGTGAGTGGGTTTTCGTTTAGCAGTGCTTCGGCCTTACGCATCCGCTGCGGGCGTGGAGCGACGGGGCCCAGGGCGATGGTGGCGCGGTTTCCCTGGGGCGTGATCTCCAGCTTGACGGCACAGTTCAGAATCGGCAGCACCAGCGCGGGACGCCGCCCCACCCGCCGCCAGGCTGTCCCGGTTTGGATGTTGGGACGGGGAAAGCGAAGGTGTGAGACGACTTGACGGGATGAGTCGATTGTCGAAACGCCCGGCCCTTGGAAGGACGAATCGACCGGCTGCCAGCGGGCTCCCTGAGAGTCGACAACCCGAGCTTCCGCTTCAAGGGCCAGAGCGACGACCGCACCGTCGGCGGCGGGCATGGCCTGGACGATATTGCCTACCCATGTGGCCGCGTTCTGGATGGATGTAGCGCCGACGCACCCGGCCGCCTCGACCAGGGCGTGGACATGCTGGCGTAAAAAGGGGTGCTGGTGAATGTCAGCAAAGGTTACCGCCGCCCCCACGGTGATGAATGAGTCGGATATCTCGATCTTGTCCAGGCCGGGGATGCGGGTAATATCGACCAGACAACGAGGCGAAATTTTGCTCTCGCGCAGGTCTGGCATCACGTCCGTCCCCCCAGCGATGACGAGAGCGCTGTCATTGTATTTTGCTAAGATTTGCACTGTTTCTTCAACGGAGGCCGGGTAAGCGTATTCGGTCATGTTGTTTCTTTGGTTATCATAAAACGCCACAGATGAATAGGATGAACACGAATGATCATTTTTCTTTGTGTTCTATCGCCTGCAAAATCCGCTCTGGCGTTGCAGGAAGTGTATGAATCCGGGTGCCGATGGCCCGTGAAATCGCGTTGATCATCGCTGGTGCGGTTGGCATGATCGCCGCTTCTCCCAAGCCTTTGGCCCCAAAGGGACCGGAGAAGCTGGGCACTTCGACCAATTCGACGCTGATCTCAGGCATCGACATGGTCGTGGGGATGTAATAATCGCCGAACCCGGTGCTCTCACCGGGGAGAAATTCTTCCATCAGGGCGGTGCCTAACCCCATCAAGACGGCGCCTTCGATTTGCCCTTGGGCATCGATCGGATTGATCGCCCGGCCGACATCATGGGCCGCGGCGACGCGGGGGATGCTGACTTCGCCTGTCTCTAGGTTGACGATTGCCTCGGCGACTTGCGCCCCGGTGACAAACAAGGGGATATATTCTGGCCGGGAGTCTTCGGGGAAGGCGGGGGTGAGATCAAAAACGCCCGGCACCCGGCGAGATTTACCCATCCGTTCGAACTCTTCGGCCACATTCCTTAAATCAAGTTGGGTTTTGGATGGCTCGCGCCTGCATGAAATGAGTCTCCCTGCCAGGATCAGATCGGAGGGGTGACAATCGAGCATCTCCGCGGCTGTGGCGAAGATGGCCTGCTTGAGCACCTGCGCCGCTTGGCTGACCGCGTTGCCGACAAAATAGGTCGCTCGCGAGGCACCTTGAATACCGCTGTCGGGCGAGAGGGCGGTATCTGCATTGACTACGTCGATCTGATCTCGCGACACACCCAGGGTTTCAGCGGCGATTTGAGCCATCGCCGTGTTGGTGCCCTGACCGTAATCCGGGGCGGAGCAATAGATATTGAAACGACCGTCGCTCCCCAGCTCGGCGTGGGCTTGAATTCGCAACGATCCCGATTTGCCAAAGCGGTACCACATCCCGGCGAGTC
Source organism: uncultured Anaerolineales bacterium (assembly GCA_964644835.1). Classification (GTDB taxonomy): domain Bacteria; phylum Chloroflexota; class Anaerolineae; order Anaerolineales; family UBA11858; genus JAYELX01. The sequence goes on along the minus strand of CAZXXW010000085.1, from coordinate 7,731 downwards.
CGACTCCCATGCGCATAGGCATATTAGATTCTGGTTGGTTGAACTGTTCAGCCTTTTGGACGAAATCCAGGTAATAGGGTTGGATCGCGTCTAGGACTTGTTGGTAGCCTAGCGATTCGGCAATCGGATAACCGAGAAAGGAAATCGAATCTTGCTCGATGGCGTTGGCCCGGCGGAAGGTCAGCGGATCCTGTTCCAGGGCTTGGGCCATCTCGTCCAGGGTGCATTCCAGCGCAAACATCGATTCGGGCGAGCCAAAACCGCGGAATTGCCCCGCTTTGGGCCCGTTGGTGTAGACGCTCTGGGCGTAGGCATCGACGGCTTGATAGCGGTACGGTCCCCCGCTGGCGGTGAGGGCGTAATTGGCGATATATTGCCCGTGACCGTCGTAGCCGCCTGTGTTGGCATCCACCCGAACGTGGATACCGGTCAAATGTCCGTCGTTGGTAGCGCCAAGTCGATAACGCACCCGATAGGGATGCCGTTTGGGTGAAGCCTCGAACGATTCCCGCCGAGAATAGACCAATTGCACCGGACGCTTGGCGTAGAGAACAGCCAGCGCTGTAGCGATGAACGGCCAGGGGTCTTGCTTGCCGCCAAACGAACCGCCTGTGGGCGGCATGATCACGCGGATGGAATCGACGTCCATGTCTAGGGAGGCGGCGATGTAACCTTGCTGCCAATGGGGCTCGTGGGTGCCGCCCATCACGGTGAGGCGATCTTCTTTGTCGAAATAACCGAGCAGAGACTCACGTTCTATGGCGGTGTGTTCCTGCCAGGCGGTCGTGTAGCAGCTTTCCAGGATCACATCGGCGGCGGCAAAGCTGGTATCGAGATCGCCGTGGGCTTCGGCCTCAGAGGTGAGCAGGTTGCCTCCGGGGTAGATCGGGAGCGCATCGTCCGCTAATGCCGTGCTCAGATCAAAGGTGTGAGCCAACGGTTTGTACTCTGCTTTGATGGCCTTCATGCCCCTCAGGGCTCCTTCGGGGGAATCGGCCACGACCAGGGCGACCGGGGCCCCGCGCATTTTAACGGTATCGCCTACCGGTGTGAGGATCGGCTCATCCCGGCTGTAATCGCCCAGCCCGTTTTCGCCGGGGATGTCCGCCGCGGTGAGCACAGCGATGACGCCCTCCACTTGTTTGGCCTTGCTTGTGTCCAGATCGATCAGACGAGCGTGGTGATGGGGACTGCGCAGCACCCGGACATAAGCCATCTCTGGCAGGGTGATGTCTTCGACATAGCGGGCTTGCCCCGTGACTTTGTCGAGCGAATCCGTTCGGAGGCTGTTCCCGCCGATGATGCCGTTTGCCGGCTCGTCAGGAATGGCGCTTTTCTCCCCCCTCAGGCGTGCGGCGGCGATTTGAACGGCCTGAACAATCCGTTTGTAACCCGTGCATCGGCACAAGTTTCCGGCCAGGGCGGTGATGATTTGTTCTTGAGAAGGGTTGGGTTTTTTGTCGAGTAAAGCCTTGGCTGCCATCAGCATGCCTGGCGTACAATAGCCGCATTGCACCGCTCCGACCTGGATAAAGGCTTCTTGGAGCGGGTGCAGCGCCTCGGGCTGGCCCAGACCTTCGACGGTGAGTACCTCCCGTCCGGCCACCTTGCCGACCGGTGTTAAACAAGACCTGACCGGCTCGCCATCCAGCAGGACAGTGCAGGCGCCACATTCCCCCTCGTGATCGCAGCCTTGCTTGGTGCCAGTCAAATCCCAGTCTTTGCGAAGAACATCTAGGAGAGGGCGAGTTGGATCGGTTTCTAGTTGGACAGGTTTACCATTAAGAGTAAAGCTAAGTTGCATGAGAAGTTTTCGTTTGATTAAGTTGTGCGAGTGTCCGTTGGATTTCGTTGTTGACAATGGCGATGCCCTCATCGCCGCCCATGCCCGGCTTGGCCATGACGATGGCAGGTCGAGTAGCCAGGGCGACATGCGCGGAGATTCGCGCCGAGATGTCAGTCTCGGCGCAGCTTCCTCCCAGGAAGGCGTCCACCCCTGCCTCGTGGCAGGCCAACACAGCCTCGACGGCGTTGTGCAATCCACCAAGATCGGGCATCTTGACTTGAATGAGATCGGCGGCTTGGGCATCCACAAAGGCGCGAATATCGTCGAGGTTGTTAGCCCACTCGTCGGCGACGATTTGCATGTTCATCTTGCGCAGGCGGATATACTCGCGCAGGGTTTTCATCGTCTCGATCTGTTCGCTGCGGCTGTCCATTAGGACGGGACATTCGATCCGCAGGGGGTAGGGCTGCACGGCTTGCTCCAGGGCGTAGAGGCTGCCGAGAATCTTGCCTAATTGGTTGTCGTAAATCTTACCCAGGGCGCCGTGAACGTCGAGATGGATGGTCGGTTGGTAATCCGGCGCCCCGAGTTCATCAATCCGAGTTTTGAGCCAGCGGGCATAGCGTATCAGCACCTCGGCGTCTTCGCCGATATGCTCGGGGATGTTGTCTACCAGCGAGTGGGGCAGGGAGGCGACGCCCTTGACGATCATCTTGTCGGCGCCGTCGAAACGGTCCGCGCCGCATTGGGCGTGAATCGGTACCGCTGTTTCGGGCAAAGGCAGATCCCACTCGTCACAGATTACCTCCGTCATCGTCGTACCGCGGCTCAGGGCCACGGCTTTGAGCAACGCCTGGCTGACGCCGTAGCGGATGGCTGTGTGCAAGTTGCGCTCGACGGTGACGTGTTCGGTTTCGGGCTCGTCGGAGTGTAGTAAGCGGGATGGCGCGGTAAACAGATCACGGCGGGAAAGCTTTTGGCCGGGTTCATGTTTGGGGATGGATCGTTCTATTTCAACCGTTTCGGTGAGACCGTCTACCTCGGCGGCAAGGCTGCGGAAATTGGTCAACGTTTTGTCCTCCAACAACGGAGCCACCTGCCCCTGAATCGTTGAGATTCCCTGCCGGGATCGGAAGACCGGGTCGCGTCCAGCTTTGCCGCTGAACTCCACGGCAATGCAATCTCCCCAAGCTACCTGTCCTGAATCCAGAACCAGTCCGATCGAGACAGCTTCGGCAGGCTCGCGCACGCGCCGAAATCCAGGCGTGACCGGTTTGGCGGTATACCGCTGGGAAATAGGCATTGGGTTGGCTTGTAAGGCGGCCAGATCATCATAATAATATCCGCCCAGGGCGGGAATGGCTAAAATTTGGTTGATCTTTGTCATAAAGGGTCAAACGTGTCCGTAAAAATCGCGGTGCACAACGACGGAATAAGCGTAATCGAGCAAGGTGCCCCAGCTAAAAATGGGGATGTCGATTTCGCGCTGCACGGCTCGGGCAAAGGGCTGCATGCCGGTGCATTCTAACATCATCGCGCCCATGTTGGGATGCGCGTTGTAAAAGTCCACGGCTACGTCGACAAATTCGCGCTCAGCTTTATCGTAATAAGCCTCGGGCGGATCGGTGCGTTCTGGCTCATACCAAAGATGCGAAAATTCCTCACATCTGCCTTTATCTTCCGCTCCCTCCAAAACGTAGTTGCTGCCAGGTTGGATGCCGACTGCTTCCAGGTGTGCTTGGGTCATAGGCCCTTTTCGAGCGACTAGGATGCCGACAACTTTGTCCGGGCCGATCAATTGCTGGGCAAAGGGCACCTGCAATAGGCTGGACATGAACACAGGGACATCGACAAATCCGGCGATATCTTTCTGAAAATAGGCAAAATAGCCGCACTCCGCGGCGATGGCCCGGCAGCCCATGTTTTCGAGCTTTTTGGCCGCTCTTTGGATCGGTTCCAGGCAGGGGGATTTATCCTCCTCGTGAACCAACGCCCAGATGTCGACGCCCTCGGCGATTTCGTATTGAATCGGGAAGGGAAAAGCGCTGGCGTTACGAACATCGCCCGGGAAGCCGGGATAGACGTCATCGAGAATAATGATGCCTAGGCCCATGCCATAGCAGCGATGATCCTTGCGGGCTTTAATATGGTTGATGCCAATATCACGATTTTGGTACATTGCATCCTCCTTTTACAGATGATTAGATTTCAACCTTTTGAACGTAGCGCTCAGGCTTGATCTACACTGGATTGCAACGCTGTGACTATCTTATCTGGCAATGGAATTGCCCGATGGCTGGCGAGAAGATCTTGGACACTTTGAGTAGCGCGTTGTTCTAAGGTGGTTCCGCCTTTTTCGGCCCAACCTTGATAGTTGCAGCGGTCAAAAATGCTTGGCTGCCAATCGTCGCGCACATGCCGGAAGGTGTGATCGGTCTCGATAAAGTGTCCATCGGGACCAATCTCGTGGATCAAATCAAGGGCCAGTGTCTCCTCGCTGATTTCTAAGTTGCTGAGGTAATGCCGCAGCCAGCCGATGATTTCGTTGCTGAGCATGACCAGCTCCAGGGAGCCGGTCATGGCGCAATCGAGATAGCCGATGTCGTGCACCAAGTTGGCACCATTGATCATGTTATTGAACAGGCCCAGAGCAGCTTCGGCGGCTGCCTGACCATCGAAAATTTTGGCATCGCTGCATCCTGCTGCGCCGAAGGTGGGAATACCATAGTGATGGGCCAAATCCCAGCCGAAGGAACCCCCATCGGGCGCGTTGTACAGGCTGACCAGCGAACTCATATCCAGGGTGTTGCCGCTGGGATCACTGCGCAGAAAGGGAGATCCCTCTCGTTTGAGTTGGGAAAGCACCAATCCGGCCAATTGACCGGCATTTCCCAGGGCCAGCGCGCCGGCTGGGGTCATCGGTGCGGTCGTGCCGCGGCTGTTACCTGGTGCGTAGATGGTGGGTATATTCCGCTCGGCTGCATAGAGCAAACGTTGAACGCTTTGCTGGTTATGTTGGAAAGCTGATACCGTGTTGACATAGTTGATCACGAAGGGATAGCGTTGTAGCGAATCGATTCCACCGGCTACAACCGAGGCCATTTCGATGGCATGAACTGTGCTGGCTGCTTCAATCCCGACGAAGACAATCGGCTTGTTGCTCTCTTGGAGCATGACGGCCATCTGTTTGCGTTCATAAACGTCTTCAGGTACGTCCGATGGCAAAAACATCGACATGACGAAGTCTAAATTGGGCAGCGCATCGACCAGCCGGACGCCGTGGACGACGTCATCGAGAACGGCTTTTCTCCTTTGCCCGGTTTCCAGATCGTAGATGTACATGCAGTCGGAGCCGGGTCCAAAATAGCTGCGGTAGCCGCCCAACGCCATGGCCCGGTTTCCCTGTTGATCGAAAATGGTGATGTTTTTTGGCGCGCAGCGGAGAGCCCATTCCACCAGGTTGGGCGGAATATGGACGATATTGCCATCGCTGACGGTGGCGCCGCCTTTTTCGAACAGGCTCAAGGCCTCGTCATCATAGAAGCGCATCCCCGTCCGTTCCATGATCTCTAAACTGGCTTGATGGAGCAACTCGATGTCATCGTCACGCAGCGTTTTGAATTGAAAGGTCCGATTATATCGATAATGGTCGAAGCGGGAAGGTTTTCCGTTTGAGCGTTGTTTGGATAACTGGGTTGGTTTCATGTAGTTTTCTATCTTGTCTTTAAATGTTTTGTGTGCTTTCGATTTTTGTAACTGGTCAAGCGGTTGCTAAATTTGTCGGTTGGGTTGGGACGATCTCCCGTCGATTTGTAAGAGGAGAGGTTAGCAGCATAAAGGACAGGGGATGCTGATCCCCTGTCCTCTGGACGCGAACCTGTCTTGGTATGATAGCCTTTTTAGCTATCGGACATCAATGATTTCGTGGTCTTCGATGCTTTCCAAGACCTCGATTAGCTCTTCCTCGGACACATTGCGAACCTTGAGCACGCAGTCCCAATGCTCGGGGTCCTTGGGGGTTTGCACGCCACCGCTGGCATAGATGCCCCAGCCTTTTTCAGAGATTGCCCCTGTTGCTCTGGCGAGTTCCCCTTTGCGGTTGGGCATCCTCAGGGTGACGCGGACGCCGGACACATTGCCGCCGAGCAACTCGGTGAGTTGAGCCATCATGTCGACCTCGGTGATGATCCCCACAACGATATCGCCTTCTTCGAGGACAGGCAGGGAACCGATTTTGTGGGTAGTCATCAACTTGGCAGCATCTTCCAGAGAAACGTCTGGCTCGGTCGTGACCAGATTTTCGCGCTTGACCATCACATCTTTGACTTTGAGGTCAGACAAAAAACGGGTGATTTCCCAAACGTTCAAGCTGGCCAATTCAGTTGGAGGGATGCGCATCGTCTGGCGGGTGACCAATCCTACCAGCCGTTTGCCCTCTGCAACAACGGGAAGATGGCGAACTTTTGCTTCAGCCATGATGCTTTGAGCCTCGAGAATGGACATATCCGGCTCGATCATCACGGGGTGTCGGGTCATGTAGTCTTTTACAAACATTGAGTGTCTCCTTTTGTCTCAGCTTGCCGTTACGACCGGCTCGATCTTGCGAAGGTCTTCCAGCGGAATATGGCAGAAGATACGGTGTTCTTCGGTGTTGTAGCGCCACGGGGGCACTTTTTCTTCACAGATCTTCCCGCCATCAGGAAGCATTTCTCGCCGCGGGCAGCGGGTGTGGAAGGGGCAGCCGCTGGGCGGATTCAGCGCGCTGGGCACCGTGCCGCTCAGACGGATGTGCTTCTGTTCCGCTTTTGGATCGGGAATCGGGACCGCCGAGAGCAACGCCTCGGTGTAGGGCTGATAGGGCGGTGCGTAGATGTTCTCAGACGGGCCAATCTCAACGATATGACCCAGATACATCACGGCGACATAATCTGAGAAGAAGCGGACCACGCTCAAGTCATGGGCGATGAACATCATTGTGGTGCCATATTGGCGCTGGATTTCCAGAAGCAGGTTGAGCACGGCAGCCTGGACAGACACATCCAGGGCCGAAACCGGTTCGTCGCAAAGCACCAGGTCGGGTCGGCTGGCGAACGCACGGGCGATGCCAACACGCTGCTTTTCACCACCGCTCAACTGGCGGGGCAAGCGTTTGTAATAGCTGCCATCCAAGCGAACGGCGTTGAGCAGGCGAATTACTTCGTCACGGATTTGATCACGCGGCACCGTGTTGAAGCGCCGCAACGGTCGTCCGATTTGTTTGCCCACACTGTACGAGGGATTCATCGTCGAGTCTGGGTTCTGGAAGACCATCTGTAATTCTTTGATCAAATCGACATCCCGTTCCGAGACGGGCACCGAGAGATCGAAGCCCAGGAACTCAGCTTCTCCATCTCTGGGGTTTTCCAGCCCGACAATCGTCTTGGCCAGGGTGCTTTTACCACATCCCGATTCGCCGACAACGCCCAACGTCTTGCCGGGTGGCACTTTCAGGCTGACATCATCTACGGCTTTGACATACAATTTCTCACCCGCTCCGACCAAGCTCAACAAAGATTTCGATTCTTGTTCATAGTAGGTTTTGAGATTATTGAGCTCGATGATCGGTTCCTGACCGTTGCCTTTTTGATCGGAAGGGCTTGTGGGGATGACCAAGTCTTCCGGCGGTTCCCAGGCACTGGCATCGATTTTTTCCGCGTAGATGCAGCGGACTAATTGCCCGTCCCTGATTTCGCGCAGGGCCGGCTTTTCTTCGTGGCAGCGATTGGTGGCGTAATCACAACGAGGGGCAAAGATGCAGGCTCCTTTGGGCCGATCTTTAGGGGCAGGGACCCTCCCACGGATGGGATAGAGGATACTGCTCTCTTTGGTGGCACCCAGCTTGGGCACACAGCGCATCAACCCTTGGGTGTAGGGGTGCATCGGGTCGAAAGAGACCGCCTCCACCG
>CAZXXW010000084.1:0-15882 GCA_964644835.1 uncultured Anaerolineales bacterium | reverse complement strand
CGTCGTAGGCGTCTTGCGCTTGCGCTTTGCGGCTCAACAATCTTGCCCGGGTCAGATTGGTTTCCGGTTTGTCTTCGTAGGGCTCATAATCATCAATCGCATCTTCCAAGGCATCTCTGGCCAGGGTGACATTGGCCTCGGCTTGCTCGATGTCGGTTTGGGGTGCGCTCACTTGCAAGTTGTCCACCCGTTGCTGGGCGTCTCGAACGGCGTCTCGGGCATTGGCAACGGCTTGCTGTGCCGCGGCGCGAGCGACATCGACGTCTTCGTAGAGCTCGTCCAGGGCCTGTTGGGCGTTGACCAGTTCCAACTGCGCGGCGGCAATCGCGGCCTGGCGATTCTCGGGGGACAGTTTCATGGCAATTAAATCGTAGTTGGCCTGGGCCTGCTTCAGGGTCGCCTCAGCCTGCTCCAACTCAGATTGCAGGGCGTCATCATCGAATTGAATCAGCAAGTCCCCTTGTTGAACCTGATCCCCCTCATCCACGGTGATTCGTTCGATCCGTCCCCCCAACTCGGAGGAGACATCGACATCAACGGCCTCCACCGTGCCCGAGGCGGTCAGCAGGCCTCCCTCATCCGCAGCGACCTGGGTGAGATAGAAGACGATCGCCGCGACGACAAGGAAGATGATCAAGAAAGGTACAAATTGTTTGATTTTTTTCATGAAAGTCTCCAAACTGTCTGATCAAGCTTCGATTCACCATAACGCAGAATTCTTAATTTTTTCTCTGCGGCTCTGCGTTATGTATTTATCATCCGTTCAATCCATGTATTCCGTGTCCCAGATTAATCTAGCCGCTTGCGGAAGCGCAGCGAAGCCGCGCCCATCAGCACGATACCGAAACCGATCAGGATCAGGATTTCCCTTTGCAGAGCAGCCACGCTGACACCTTTGACCAGCAGCGAGCGGATGATGATCAGGTAATACGTCAGCGGGATGGTTGACGAGATCCATTGCAGCCAAGTGGGCATCGCCTCGATGGGGAAGAGGTAGCCCGAAAGCATGATCGCCGGCAGCATCGTAGCGAAGACGGTGATCATCGCCTCTTGTTGCGTCTTGGCGATGGTCGAAGCGAGCAAACCGATCCCCAGGCTGGTGAGCAGAAACAGCCCGGAGAGCAGCAACAAGATGGCCAGGTTGCTGCGCATCGGTACTTTGAACCACCACGAGCCGACGAAGAGCGTCGCCAGGGTGTTGAACAGGGCGATCAGCACGTAGGGACAGATCTTGCCGATGACCAATTCCCAGGGCCGGATTGGTGTAACGATGAGCTGCTCGATGGTGCCGCGTTCACGCTCTCGCACGATTGCCGAGGCGGTTAAGATAGCCGTGATCATATACAGGATTTGGCCGATCAGTCCAGGGACGAAAAAGTAGGCGTCTTCCAAATCGGGGTTGTACCAGACGCGCGTCCGCACGTCGATCGGTTGCTCGATGGCGTCGGCCATGCCCTCGCCGCGCAATCGTTCCATTTGTATCTCCGTGCTGTGCTGGTTGCCGATTTGTTGCGCCGCGGAGAGGGCCGTTTTCGTCGCCGTCGCGTCGGATCCGTCGAAAACGAACATGATCGCGACTTGCTCCTCGGCGCGGATGTTTTCGCCGTAGTCCGGCGGGATGATCAGGCCTACGCGCGCATCGCCATCATCGATCAAGGTGCGGATGTCACTTTCCGAATCGACATCGTAGCTGATCAGGAAGTAATCCGAGGCTCGGAACGCGTCGAGCAATGCCCGCGCCGCCGGGCTGTGATCCTGGTCGAAGACGGCCATAGGCAGGTTGCGCACATCGTTGGTCGCGGCGTAACCGAGCATGAACAGTTGCATCACCGGGATCAGAAGAGCGATCACCAGGGTGCGCGGATCCCGCCAGATTTGGATGAATTCTTTACGGATTAAGGATATTAAACGTGTATTAAGCATGGTTAGAAGTTGTCAGTCGAGAGTTGTGAGTTATGAGTGGTGAGTCGTCAGTTGTGATTGTGAGTTGTTGATCATGGTTGGAAACTGCCCACTGCCAACTCCCCACTCCCCACCATCCACTACCCACTGCCCTTCATTAAAATCCCGTGCAGAAAAATATCGACAAAATGCTGCATGGCGTCTTGACGAAATTCCGTTGGGGTAGCATTCCCCATGATTAAATTGGTCAGATAGTAGGAGAAGAACAAGCCGATAAATGCTCGAATCAGTATCGGATCGGGGATAGAGCGCAGTTTGTCAGGTGAGTCTTTCAACCGTTGGAGGATACGCATCCCGCGGGGGAGCAGGTCGCCCAATAATTCCTGCGAATGGGCGCTCTTGAACTCGACGATTTCGATGAAAACCAGGTTGAGAAAGTGAGGTCGTTTCTCGATGGCCTTGACCATTTGGTCAGCAGCGTCGTGAAGGATTTCTTCGACGCTTTCCCCTTGGGCTGCTTCAACCGCGGGTAGGACTTCCTGGTAGGGATGATATTCGAAGAACACCGCCCGAAAAATATCTTTCTTGCCGGAGAAATGATTGTAGATGCCACCCAGGGCGATCCCGGCCTCTTCGGCCAGTTGTCGCATGGATGTGCCGTGGTAGCCCTGGCGCACGAAGAGGGTATGGGCTGCCGCAATAATAGCTTGACGAGTCTGGTTTCCTTTTGTCGTCGTTTCTGTTGTCATATCAGCCTCATTCACGTGAACGAACGTTCGTTTTTATAATAACAGATTCAATCGCAATGTCAAGCCTGGAAGCAAAAAACTCGAGCGGATTTCACTCGAGTTTCTTTCATTTAGAAAATGTTCGCGATATTAGCGCCCGTAAAGCTGATCCGTCCTCGCGGCCAGGATGAAGTCGTTGCGGTGCAGGCCGCCGATCGAATGAGTCCACCAGGTCATGGTGACGCGGCCCCACTCGGTGACTATCTTGGGATGGTGATTTTCGGCCTCGGCCATCTCGCCCACCTGGTTGGTAAAGGCCAGGGCCTGGGCAAAGTTCTTGAAGTCGAAACTGCGCTTCAAGCGGGGGACACCGTTGCGCTCCACCACGTCCCAAGCGGGAATCTCCTCATGCAGCGCTTTCAGTTCCTGCCCTGCCAGCGGCTCTTCATCGCCGCGGCAAGGTTTGCATGCTTGGGCTGCAAGCTGGGACATCATTCAGTCTCCCAGCTTGCTCACCTGCCGCAAGAAGCTGAACACGGAGACACCCAGTTTCATCCCTTCTCCGGCGGAGATTTGCAATCCTTTTTCCTCATCCGCCCGTTGGATCAGCATATAAGCCGTACCGACACCGGTGAGTGCGCCGATGATTCCACCAAGGATGAGCGTTTTCGTTTTCCAGTTTTGCGTTTGTTGTCTTTCTTGTTGCATTTCGTTTGACATAGAAAAATACCTTTTCTAAATGGATGGATCTTGTTTGCTTTTCAAAGCTCTTTTGATAGCTTGCCAGCCTGCCCCGATGCTGTTGATCCGTAACACCGGTTCCGCGGCGATATCGGCCCCTTGCTGCACCCGCTCTTGGACTTTGAGAAAAAATCCTTGCACCAGGTAGAACTTGGGCGGCAAGAACGTCAGCACCCGGACCATGCCGTAAACCAGAAAGCCGAGCAGCGCCAGCGGGATCAGCGAGAGAATCAAGACCGGGATGAGCAGAAAGATCAAGCTCGTGTCCGCCGCCTGGCTGACATCCCCGCCCTGAGTGACGGTTACGATCGCCCAACTCCCTAACCCTAAGATGATCAAGATGCCGACGATCAAGGGAAGGATGATCTGCCACGTCTTCTCACGGCGGTGAAGTTTGTGTGTAATTGGGTTTCGTAGTTTTGTTGTTTCCTCCATAACGTTTCTATTGTAGCATAGATTTCGCTACGGAAACTGTTCTTGAAGTTAAAAAATTCACCTTTGCCGGCCCAATTTTATCAAGAGAACACCATGCAATCCAAAGCTGGTGCGGTGTCCTCTGGAAAATTTCATCCTTGATCGTTGCAACTGTATTGACAATTCGCACACTTGCCCCTAAACTTGGGGCATGCTCGCTACCGTTAATGCCTGCGCTGTGATCGGACTTGAAGGGGTCGTCGTCCGGGTCGAAGTCGACACCGGGCGCGGCCTGCCGGGGATCACCATTGTTGGGCTGCCCGATGCCGCCGTGCAGGAGAGCCGCGAGCGGGTCCAATCGGCGATCAAGAATTCGGGCTTGTTCTTCCCCCGCAAGCGGATCACCGTCAACCTGGCGCCCGCAGCGGTGCGCAAAGAAGGCCCCGCCTACGATCTGCCCATCGCCTTGGGCATTCTCATCGCCACCGAACAATTATCACCCCACGTCGTTGAAGACACCCTTGTCGTTGGGGAGCTCTCCCTGGATGGCAGCGTCCGGCATGTGCGCGGCGTGTTGCCCATGGCCGCCCTGGCCCGTCAAGAGGGATTCGAGCGGATTTTCGTTCCTGAGATGGATGCCGCCGAAGCAGCCTTGATCCCCGACGTGGAGGTGATTCCCGCCCCTAACCTCGCCGAGCTTCATGCCCACCTCGATGGTGGGGTGCAGCTTTCTCCAACCCTGGACTCATCCCCGAAGGATGCGCACCTCGAGCCCGGCCCGACCGATTTTCAGGAGATCAAAGGCCAGGAGCAGGTCAAGCGCGCCCTCGAAGTCGCCGCGGCGGGCAATCACAATATTTTGATGATCGGCCCTCCCGGCGCGGGGAAGACGCTCCTCGCTCGCTCTGTGCCCGGCATCTTGCCGAGCATGAACATCGACGAAGCCCTCGACGTCACCCGCATCTATTCGATCCTCGACCTCCTACCGCCGGACACGCCCCTGATCCGCCAGCGGCCCTTCCGGGCGCCGCACCACACCATCTCCCACGCCGGGCTGGTCGGAGGCGGCAACTGGCCCCAACCGGGAGAGATTTCCCTGGCCCACCGCGGCGTGCTCTTCCTGGATGAATTCCCCGAGTTTGGCCGCCGCGTCTTGGAGGTGCTCCGCCAGCCGATGGAAGACAAACACGTCACCATCAGCCGGGCCCAGGGCACGCTCACCTTTCCGGCCAACTTCCAACTGATCGCCGCGATGAACCCCTGCCCCTGCGGCTTCTACGGAGATCCCGTCAAAGAGTGTACTTGTTCTTCCAGCACGATCACCCGCTACCAGAAACGCATCTCCGGCCCGCTGATGGACCGGATCGACATCCATATCGAGGTGCCCCGCGTCGATTACGATAAACTCAGCGACGAGCGTCTTGGTGAGCCCTCGGCCCGGATCCAAGCCCGGGTCGAAACGGCGCGCGAGCGCCAACGTGAGCGTTTCCAGGGGGAGAGTCTCTCCACCAACGCGGACATGGGCCCTGCCGAAATCCGCCAATATTGCCGCCTGGATGACACCGGGCGCTCGCTGATGAAGTCAGCTATGAGCCAGATGCAGCTTTCGGCGCGGGGATATCACCGGGTGCTCAAGCTGGCCCGCACCGTCGCCGACCTGGGCGGAGAAAAAGAAATCGCCCCCGCCCATCTGGCGGAGGCGTTGCAGTACCGGCCCAAGTTGATGTTGATGTAGAAGCGAACATCGGTCGAGTTAATTCTGAGCATTGTCATAGACATGCGAAGAATTTTTATCGAGACCAGTGAGTGGGTTTCCGTGAATGAATGATTTAATTGGTTGAATCCGCTTGGTCTCGATACTCCTACGCTATCGCTCCGGAACTCGACCAGCGCTCATGTTGGTCAATTTCTTCTGAAAGCCCTATTTTCATTTACGCAAACAGCGGCTCGTACTTGCTGGCCCGTTCGATCAGCGCTTCTTGCTCGTCGGCGTCCATGGGGGTGAAGTTCTCACAAGCGTCCAAGACCATCGGTAACACCTCAATATCGCCCACCGTGCACAGCCCGGTCACATCCTGGGAGAGGACGAAATTGACCGCTTCTTGAATGATGTCCGGGTCATCGAACGGTTGGTACCAGGTATCGTAGATTTCTTCCTGGTCGCCCCACGGGCCGCGGGCCACCGACTTGATGATCATCGTGCCGACGTCTTTTTGCCGGCAAACGCGCAGAAGCTCTTCGGCGTTCTCCCGGTAGGTGGGGTTGGCATACTGGACGAAGTTGATTGGGAAGAGCACCGAGTCGAAGTCGAAGCGGCGCAGCGCCTCCAGGAAGAGCGCCGGGGCGTCGACGCCGTGCCCGGTGATGCCGATGTAGTCGGTCAAGCCCTCGGCGCGCGCTTCGATGATCGCATCCAACGCTCCGCCGGATTCGGTCGCCGCGTCGAGTTCCTCCATCGTGGTGATAGCGTGGATTTGGTAAAGATCGAACTTATCGACCTGCAAAATCTCCAAAGAACGGCGCATTTCCGTGTCGCAGCCATCTTTGGTACGTTCCATTGTCTTGCAGCCGAGGAAGAATTGATCCCGCACCCGCGGCATCCACGGTCGCAGGCGCTTTTCGGCCTCCCCGTACGTAGGGGCCACGTCGATGTGGTTGATGCCCGCCTCGATGACCTTCTCCATGGTGGCATCGGCCTCAGCTTGGGTTACTTCTCCGAGCGCGACCGCGCCGAAAATGGCCACGGTGCTTTCGTGCCCGGTACGTCCAAAACGTCTCTTTTCCATTTCTTTCTCCTTTATCGACTAAAACTCTTTCTCAAAAACGAACCGCTAAACTCAGCGACGGTCTTGATTGACCCAGGCGAGACAGCAATTCTAAATGTCTCATTGCGAGGAGTGTTTTTTGCGACGAAGCAGTCTCCTCGATCACTGAAAAAGATTGCTTCGCCCTAAAGGGCTCGCAACGCCAACGGCGCGTCATACCGAAGCGATGACATCCATATTGAGAATTGCTGCAGGCGAGACCGATTTGCCGTGTCCTTTCATCCTTACTATCCGCGGCTCTGCGGTAAAGTTTTTTGGTCTCATTTGCGGCTTAAACGGTGTTAGACCTGATGATGAGTTATTTGTTGCTCACAAAATCGAGCGCGTATTGCGCATCGACGTTGTTGGGATTCACCTCCAGGGCGGCGCGGAATTCGTTGATTGCCCCGAGGATGTTCCCCTGCCGATAAAGGGCCCAGCCGTGCCACAGCAACGCCTCCTCTGAGTTGGGCGTGCGCTCCAGAGTGTACTCGGTCAGGGCGAGCAGCTCGTCGATGCGGTTGGTGTGGAAATAAGCAAAGAAGGGCCCAAATTGGTACCGCGTCATCCGCTGGGGCAGGCCGATCGTGCGGGCCTGGTCGTAGGCGTCGGCGGCCTCTTCGTAACGCTCGAAATACAACAAGTTGGTGCCCAGGTTGAACCAGGCATAAGCATCGTCGGGGTCGGCTTCGATCTCGGCCTCGGCTTGTGCCAGGGCTTGACGGCGGTTTTGCTCTTCGTCCCAAGCCGAATCCAGAATCGTTTTAACGGTATCCTCTTGCTCGGGGAGATAGATGAGCATATACACCCGGTTGAAAGGCTGCCAATAGGAGTCCAGCGTCTCGGTGTCTAAAATTTCATCCGGCCCGTCGAAGCTATTCTGCACCGTGAAGGTGTCGGCTTCGGTGTCGTAGCCGGTGACGAGCAGGTAATGGGCGGCCCAGAGATCGTCGTTGGGCCAATAGGCGCCGTCGAAAAAGAAGCTCGACTCGATCATCACCGGAATGTCGGCGGCGATCAGCTCCCGCAGCAGGTCGATATCACCGTTGACCCGGTACTGGGTCGTCAGCCATCCGGCGTAGTTGCGGGCGTAGTGGGCCAGCTCCTCGACGTTGACGTTGCGGTCATTGCGGGTTGGCTTGAGCACCGTCGAGATGCTGTGCTGGTCGCCCTCCCAGCCGTAATAATTCAGGTACATGGATAACGTCGCCGGGCCGCAGTTGTTCCAGTCTTGCTTTTCCCAGCGAGGGCTGGGAAGGATCACTCTTTCGGGGATTGGGGTGGGCGAGGGAGACAGCGTTGGAGTGGGGAGGGATGTCTCGGCGGGATCGGGGGTGGGTGTGATCGTCGCGGTGGGCATCGCCGTTGGGGGAAGGGTTGCCGTGCTTTGCGGCTTGGAATCAGCTTGCGCCCGTGGGGTGGGTACTGCCTCGGCGGGATATATCACCCCCCGCAGGTAGGTGAGGGCAATGTCCAGCCGCCAGGAAAGACGCCGATTGACCGCCGGAACTTGATAAAGCAGCAGGGCACCGATGATCAGGGCCAATGCTAAGATTGCGAGGGTACCAATAAATTTTTTGGACATATCCCCATTGTATCATCATTGACGCTGAGTCGGCAGCATGGTAGAATTTTGCTGCGTTGACAAGGCCCCATCGTCTAGTGGCCCAGGACGTAGCCCTCTCAAGGCTAAAACCGGGGTTCGACTCCCCGTGGGGTCATCCGAAACACCGCCACAACGGCGGTGTTTTTTGATTCTCTGCTTTTTCTTGCTCCACTGCCCCCGCGGTGGAACGGGGAGATCATTGCTACTCGTCTGCTTAAACGCATTTTAGTCAAGGCCTGCCTTGCGTTACGACATTCCGCCCTGGTCGATTGGGCAGACAATTGCCCGCCCAACCGGCTAAGTGTTATCCTACCCATCTGCCCGATTACAAGGGGAGATTTTTTGATTAAAATCCGGTCAAGAACGTCGGTTTAGATTCTTTGGAGGTGCTTGATGATCTTTGTGGACTATCTGCTGATGCTGATCCCGGGGCTTGTTCTCGCGGCCATTCTTTTCCTGTTTCTGCGTAAAGCCCATCCCCTGCTTCACCTGTTTCTCTTCATAACGGTCTTCATTTTCACCCGAGATGCGATGACCCCCATGGGCCTTTGGCGTATTGGAGATGAAGGTTTCCTGTGGATTCGTTTCATCGATAATCCGATTATACTTTTGCTTATCGGCCTCAGTAGTGCCAGCTTTGTGGCCCTCATGCAGATGATATCGCCTAAGCTCGCGGCCCAGGTCGCGTGGTTTCAGGGGAACAAAACCCTGGGAATGCTTATCGGGATAGCCGGTGCTGTTCTCGCTGCTCTTCCGCTCCTGCTCGTTTACGTCTTCGGTGTGCCCATAGAAAACCGGGGAGGCCCTGTTGCCCTTCAGCTTCTTCCATTTATTCTCTTCGTTACCCTTTGCGGAAATCTGTATGAAGAGATTCTCTTCAGGGGCTATCTCTACGGCTGGCTGACTGAGAAAGAAACCATCAAGCCTGTCCTGGCGGGGCTTCTCTCCGGCGTGTTCTTCTCTTTCGGCCATGTTTTCCTGGCCTATAATGTCACCAATGTGGGCATCAGTGTTCTACTTTTCACACTTTGGGAAGGTGGCTTGGCCGGTCTGGTCCGCTCCCGGTTTGGTGTCATCCCGGCCACGCTGACCCATGGTCTGGCTATATTTTTCTTAACCAGCGGATTGATCTAAACATTTGCACTGGAAAACTGTCACAGCTTTCTTTACACTGAAAATTTGCCACAGATGAATAGGATCGCTGTGCGTGCCGTTGGCAACACGGATTTTAATCTGCGCATCCAATTTATCTGTGTCCATCTGTGGTTAATTGTCAGATGTACGGGAGAAAATCAGATTACGAGGAAAAGAAATGAAAGAAAAGTATCAGCGCATCAACTTGGGGATCACCAAGTGCTATTTGCTAGCGTGTTCAGATGGATACTTCTTGATTGATACGGGTTATCCAAAAGATTACCAAAAGTTCGTAAAAGCAATAGCTAAACTTGATCTGGATTTATCAAAGATAAAGTATCTCTTCTTGACACACCATCATGATGATCACGCAGGATTTGCAGCAAGATTGGTGGAGCAAACTGGATGCAAGGTGATCGTTCATCAAAACGCAGTGAAACCATTGGGTAGAGGAGAATCAGAAGACACCATGGAGCCAGTAAATTGTCGTATAAAGTTTCTGTTTTCACTTTTTGAGCTATTTCATCAAGATTTCAAATATCCGCCGTTAAGAATTGGGGATGACGATATCGTCGTATCAGATCAAGATGATGAACTTTTGAAAAGCATAGGGATAGAGGGGGAGATCGTTTATACGCCTGGCCATTCAAGAGATTCCATCTCGGTGCTCATGTCAGATGGAAGTGCGTTTGTAGGCGATGCGGCGATGAACTTTTTAAATTTCTGCGGTATAAAATACAGACCGATATATATTGAAGATGAAGATGATGTATTCGATAGTTGGAAGGTGTTGATAGAAAGGGGAGCAGAGCGCATCTGTCCAGCACATGGGCATCCATTCTCATCAAAAGAGTTGGTACGTTATAGAGAAAAATTCACAGGATAGTGAAATAAAATCTTGAGTAGAACATAACAAAAGGAAATTTCTATGCCAAAAGAATCTCAGCAATCAAAACTCAAACCGATGGGTTTTGGCGTATCGTTGCTCTATTTTGGTATCCCCGCTTTGATTTTTGTGCTCGGTTTTTGGGTGCTCATGCCCGCTCTCATCGGGGCGGGTTGGCTGCCCTACTATGCCTACATCGCCGGCATTGGACTGCCGCTGGTGCTGATGTTTACAGCGGCGATCCTCCATTTGTAAGTTGAAGGGATGCCTCTGAGCTGGTCCCATCTCAAATCGTGCTATCGGATTGAACCCCTTGACCGCGCCCAATGGTTGTGGATCGTGGGCATTACTGTGATTTGTGGAATCCTTGGCACCGCGCTTATGTCCCAGTTGAGCGGTGTTCTGATTGATAAGGGCTTGATTCCGATTCCGGAGTCTTTGCCCGCCTTTTTGCGCCCTCTGAGCAGCGATGCCTTGCAAGCCTACGATGCCGCTGTTGGCGGCATCGCCAACAACTGGTGGCCCTTCCTTGCCTTGTTTGTCGTCCTATTCTTCAATATTTTTGGCGAAGAACTGTGGTGGCGCGGAGTCGTGCTGCCCCGCCAGGAAATCGCATTTGGCCGTTGGGCATGGGTGATCCACGGCCTGATGTGGAATCTCTTTCATGTCTTCAAATGGTGGGACCTGCTCAATTTGTTGCCGATCACCTTGGGGTTGTCCTATCTGGCGTACCGTTACAAAAACACCACGCCGGGGATTGTGATCCATTACATTGTTAATGGAATTGGCCTGATCCCCTTGGCGCTGGGCGCGCTGGGGGTATTGAGTTAGGAGATTTCAAGCGAGTCAATCATGGAATGTCCATTTTGTAACCTGGAATCAAAAGAGAGCGAACGGATCGTTCTTGAAAGTGAACGGTGCTTCTTCCTTCAGCAGCCCCAAAAGGTGTTGATTGGCTCCGGGGTGATTGTGCCCAAAGAGCACAGGGAAACGGCGTTTGATCTCACCCCCGAAGAGTGGCAGGACACCTTCTCCTTGCTTCAGGATGCCAAAGATTTGATCGACCGCCGCTGTGAACCCGATGGTTATAACCTCGGCTGGAACAGCGGTGCTGTAGCCGGGCAGGAAATCTTTCACGTGCATTTACATCTCATCCCCAGGTACAAGGACGAACCCCTGGCCGGAAAAGGGATCAGGTATTGGCTGAAACAACCGGGCAACAAGCGCGCCTGAGGCTCTCGCCAAGGGCGTGCCTTGCCCACGTGACAGCAAGAATGACACGTTGAACATGTCCTCCTTCTGAGACCTGACAGGTTTCAAAAACCTGTCAGGTCTCGATGAATGATTTGACAAGAATGACAACTCGTGGCGTTTGCCTTGGCCCTCTCTCGCCGAGTGTTGAAACACACGGCTCACAGCGGCTGACGGCAAGCGTCAGCTAGAGCCGACTCAAGGTCGGCTTCTACTCATCCCATTCTGCGGCGCCTGACGCCGTCTGCTGAAACCGAGTCGACTTCCAGTCGACTTTGGCTCTGAGCCCGCAATTTATTCGCGGGCGACAGGCGATTGCTATCAGTGTATCCCGCAAGTCATTCGCGGGCGGGAGGCCGGGGCCACGGTGCCCGCCTTCGGCGTGAGCGCAAGCGAAGAGTCTCCTCCTTGTGTGGCTTGGAGATTCTTCGGGCAAAAAACGCCCTCAGAATGACAGCATGTGGCAGGGCGGGATTCCCTTCCCGCCGTTGTCCTAAAGGAAAAATCATGAAACTACTAACCAACCCCCTCAGCAAAAGAGAAGAAATCAAACAACTGTTCACCAAGACGTTTACGGCCTCAGAAGGGCAAGCGGAAGGCGCCCTGATTGGGGCGTTAGCCCACGATTTGATCACCCGCACGGACCCCCAAGATTTGTACTGCTTTGTCGCCACCGACAAGGAGCAGATCATCGGCTGCATCTTCTTTTCCCGGCTGACGTTTCAGCGCGATGTCAATGCCTTTCTCTTGGCCCGGTGGCCGTGCACCCAAACTACCAAGGGCAAGGAATCGGCCAAGGCTTGATCACGTTTGGCCTCAACACCATCAAAGAAGACGGCGTCGAGCTGACCTTTACCTATGGCGACCCCCGTTTCTACGCCAAGGTTGGATTTCAGCCCCTTTCCGAAGAGATCGTACAAGCCCCCCTGACGTTGACCTACCCCGAAGGGTGGCTGGCGCAATCGTTGGTTGGCGGCCAGGTTGAGCCGATCCCCGGCAAGCCCTCATGCGTCGAAGCGTTCAACAAGCCCGACTACTGGTAGCCGGGCACACTTGCCGCCGCCAGGTTTTTTGACAGGATCGACAGATAATAAAAAGTAGGCTCATATGTAAAAAGAGTGCGTTTCCATTCCGTAACCGCCTGGACATGAATTGTCCAGGCTACCAAACAGCACCGGATTAATCCGGTTAGCCCGATTCGCCGAAGGCGCGCCTATGGCGATCGGGCGCTGTTATGTAGCACGGGGAATTTCCCCAAAGGGGACGCAAAGCGATCCCCGTGCAGCAGGGTTTCTTTCATGCACACATTCCGCATATGAGCCAAAAAGCGCCTGTCACCTCGAAGGAGACAGGCACTTGTGTATGCAGGAGCGATACGGGGGACGATCAAACCTCTTTTGTCACCAAGACCTCTTCACCCAGCATGTCGATAATCTTGACCGCCACGGTCGTTTCACCTTCGGGGGCTTCGAGTTCGTAACGACCAACGACAAGATCGTCTTTTCGTTCGGGGACGTCAGAAAGATCAATGTCGAAGACTTCGCCATCATAATCCAGATCGATCATCACGGTATCGACCATCGCCCGCCAATCGGAGATTTTTGCTTTGAAAAGCGGGGTGTCCAGTTCCAGTCGCTCAATAATCGTGGGGGAAATGAAATCCTCAATCTCAACGATTAAGACTTCGGAAGTCTCTGCTCCCTTGCTCCGCTGGGAGTGCTCCGCGAAGACTTCCGAAGTCTGGGCTATGCGTTCAATTCGCACTTGCGCCTGAGCAGGCTGATGCACAAAGAATTTGCCGTACTTCTGGTCGGTGCGTAGCTCGATCACGTCGATGTTGTTGATCGGGCGGTTCTTGTTGTAGTCTTCCAGCCAGGGGTCGACGGCGGTTTCCTTGCCCAGACAAACGACGACAATATCGCGTTCATCGTTACGGGCTTCGACTTCGTCTTTGACCGCTTGTAAATCGAGCAGGGTCAGGGGGTGATTGAATGGGACGATCTTGACCAAACGCTTGCCCAGAACGCCGTCGAAATAGGGGTCGGACTTGGTACGCTCAACGCCAATGTGCTCCACAGCCAAATTGACGGCTTCATTGTGCTGGATGTGCAAGTCGTAGTCGTTGACCCGGTAGACGCTGAAAGAAAGCGCCGCCGGAGAGACCTGCTCAGAAGAGACTTCCGAAGTTTTCGAAACTTCGGAAGTCTGCTCGAAAGCAAGCTGCTGCGGCTCGGCCCCCGCTTCGATTTGCTCTTGAATGATGGTTTGCAACCGCTTAGACGTGGTTTGAATAGCGCCCTTGTTGATGTCAGACGCAATCCAACGGCGGCCCAGTTTTTGGGCCACGGCCGCGGTGGTGCCAGAGCCAACGAAGCAGTCAAGCACTAAGTCATTATCTTTAGATGAAGCCCGAATTATGCGTTCCATCAGCTCTTCTGGCTTCTGAGTAGGATAACCTGTTCGTTCACTTGATGTATTGCCAATTCTATTTATATCGTTCCAATTTGTTGTTAAGGGATTTCCTTCCATGTCTTCCAAATAAACTTTTAGACCATCAAGGCGTGGAGTACCATCTTGCTTTGTGATTATTCTTCCTTTTTTCCACCATTCTTCAAGTTGCTCAAATGATGCACCCCAAGAGCGATGAGCCGGTGGGCGGGTCCCTCGCCACTCAAACTGTCTTGATTCATTAGCTGTTGAAAATGTTAAATTTTCCGCTTTATAAAGACTTCCATCTTCATCCTCTTGATAACGAGATAATTGAGCATTGCTATAGGGAGTATACAATTGGTTAAATGTATACTCATTGCTACTTGTATAGTAAAGTATATAATCATTTGAGCGAACAAAACCTTTTGATTTAAAGTTGTGAGAACTGGTTCGTACCCAAACAATCTCATTTTGGTAATTTTCCTCTCCGAAAATTTCATCCATTATTAGTTTTAACATGTGAGAACGTCTGTAATCACAGTGAAGATAAATCGAACCAGTTTTTGCAAGCAACTCTCGGATCAATAGAAGGCGTTCATACATAAACTGAAGATAAGTGTCATTTATCCAGATATCTGTGTATTGCACTTGTTCAGAGAGTGTATAACCTACCCCATCAATTTTTCCGATATTAATCCCTCGAGGCTCAACCTTACGCACATAATCCGCACCACTATCAAAAGGCGGGTCGATATACACCAGGTCCACTTTGCCCCGGTAGCCGTTGGCCAGCAGCCAGGCGAGCACGTCTTTGTTGTCGCCGTGGAAGAGCAGGTTGCCAGGGGTTTTGGAGACATCCGAAGCGTCAGAGACATCCGAAGTCTCGAAGACTTCGGATGTCTTATTCTCGATAGGATCGAAGCGTTCAATTTCCTGAGCCGGGAAGGCTTTCACATAGCTCAACGGTCGCTTGCCCACCCAATGAAGCATCGGGCGGCCTTTGGCTTCGGCAATTTGAACCTTTTTTTCTGCGGTCATGGTGTCGCTCCTCGTGCTTGCGTAGACTTTGGAAGTTTGGTCGGCGATGTGATCAACAACATTAGATCGCAAACTTCATCGATTATGCTGATCACATTATCGGAAACTTCCAAAGTCTGAAACTTAACTAGCTGCGTAAACCCTGTTTAGGGGTGTATGCACCTTAGACTTCGGAAGTCTGGCAGACTTCCGAAGTCTCTCATGATTCATCAAACAGAAAATCAGCGATGATTTCCTGATCATCAAAAAGATTGTCTTCAACGAAATCTTTATATCGATCTGGCGATTCAAATTGAGACAGCACAATGGCGGATTGGGGCAACTGCCCATCTCGTTCGCCGATGTAATCCCGATAACTAGAAAACTCCCATTCTTCCGCGCTCTCCACCAGGCCAGCCGAGACGGGATTCAAATGAATGTAACGCGAGAGGTGCATCAAATATCTGTTCTCATTGATATGCTTGGCTTGAAAAGACCCTTGAAACAACGACCCCACGCGGTCAAAGCGTTTGTTCATCGCCTTGGTGTAAGAAATAGAGAAACGTTGCATGGCTCTCGAGACAGCCTCCGCCTCCTGAACCAAAACCAATAAATGGTAGTGTGTTGGCATCAGGCAATACGCCACCACGTCAATGCTGGGAAGTAGATATTTCCACATTCTACGCAGGAAGAAGAGATAGTTTTCCCGGTCATAGAAGATAGGTTCTCGGTTGTTGCCTCGATTGTATAGGTGATAGTATTCATCGGTGCACAGATCAACGTTGTTTTGGGGCATATTCAATACTCTGTCATCTTAGACTTCGAAAGTCTTAAGCGCCGTCAGCGACAAAGGAACGATGTTTTTCGCTGCTAGGATTGGCTGGCTTGATTGTTTCCATCAGACTTTCGAAGTCTCCTGTTGCGAGTGGCTCTAGACTTCGGAAGTTTTGAACGCAGCGCCACCAAGAA
>CAZXXW010000083.1:0-15901 GCA_964644835.1 uncultured Anaerolineales bacterium | reverse complement strand
GAACTTCACCACATGCGAAGCACGCCTAGCGGCGAGGAACAAAGGACACAAAGAAAAACTTTGTGTTCTTCCCGCAGGGACGCAAAGCGTGTGTCTTTGTGTTCTTCCCGCAGGGACGCAAAGCGTGTGTCTTTGTGGTAAGAAACCCATCAAAGATTTACGCATATCAGTTCTGGTTTGGAGGAAAAGATGTCCCTACTTGAATTTTTTATTCTCTTGCTGATTGCCGCTCTGGCCGGTGGCATTGGCCAGGCGCTGGGAGGCTATTCCCTGGGGGGATGCTTGGTTTCCATCGTGGTCGGCTTTATCGGCGCTTTCATCGGGCTCTGGCTTGCCCGTCAAGTTGGCTTGCCCATTTTGATCCCGGTCTCGGTCGGCGGGAGAACCTTCCCATTTATTTGGAGCATTTTGGGCTCGGCGCTGTTCACTCTGGTTTTGGGTTTGATCACGCGAGGTCGAAGGACTTACTAAAGGAGGTATCAGATGTTGAAGTGGACGATTATCTTGTTGGTGATTGCCATCATCGCCGGTGTTTTTGGGTTTGGTGGCATAGCCGGAGCGGCAACGCAAGTTGCCAGGATTCTGTTTTTCATCTTCTTGGTGCTGTTTGTCTTGTCGCTTATTTTTGGCAGACGCATCCGGCTTTAATCATCTCGTCAACAGACAAAATGGATCGCAATCTGCCCTGCGATCCATTTTGCCTTTTTCAACCAAGGCAGGGGCATAAAGTGAGAAATTAGGGAGATTGTATCTAAACATATATCCCCCTGGTGGGCACTGGTATATAGACGCGGGGGCGTTGATCGTGTTAGGTTATTAATGAAAACCAAGCAACCATAGGAGGCAAGTTAGCATGGTCGAAAAAAGACGATGTTTGTTTAACTATTCAATCGAAGAATTGCAAGAAACCGCCTGGCGTTTGAGCAGTGACATCATCGAAATCACGACGCAGGCAGGATCGGGCCATCCATCCAGTTCGCTCTCCGCCATCGACGTGATGACAGCGTTGTATTTTGGCGGGGTGATGTGCTACCGGCCCGATGAGCCCGATTATCCCGAGCGAGATCGATTCATCCTTAGCAAAGGGCACGCGGCCCCGGCCTTGTACGCCGTCTTGGCCGAAGCAGGGTACTTCGACCGGGAGATGCTCTCTAGCTTGCGAGAAATCGGCAGCCCCCTGGAAGGCCACCCGAATATGCGCGTTTTACCAGGTGTAGAGGCCTCGACCGGATCGTTGGGGCAGGGGTTATCACTTGGTGTTGGCCATGCCCTGGCTGCACGCGTCGATGCTCGTCCCTATCAGACCTATGTGATGATAGGGGATGGCGAAAGCGACGAAGGCCAAATTTGGGAAGCGGCCATGGCGGCAGCAAAATTCAAACTGGATAACCTCACCGTCATCCTCGACTATAACCGATACCAACAAACCGGCTCGGTGCACGAGGTGATGCCCAGCCTGGAGCCCTTGACCGATAAATGGGTGGCCTTCAACTGGGATGTCCGTGAGATCAACGGGCACCACATGGGGGACATCTTGGAGGCCTTTGACCAGGTTTCAACGGTGGAAGAACGTCCCCAGTTGATCATCGCCCATACCTTGAAGGGAAGAGGTCTCTCCCCCTTCGAAGAAGATGAGGTCAATCGAATGCATGGCAAACCTCTCTCGGCTGAAAAAGCTCAATTGGCTTTGGATGAATTGGAAGAGCAGAAATATACCAACATCTTTTCCGGACGTCAGTTTAGGCCTGAAGTAACCCCTACAGATAAATACGGAGAACTATGAATATGAATATTGGACGAAGCATTGGACTTGAGTATGGTCAACCGACTCGAAATGCCTTTGGGGAAGCGTTGCGAGATGCGGGCAAAGAGAACCCCAATCTAGTTGTTCTCGATGGCGATGTGGGCAACTCTACTAGGACGCAATATTTTGGTGATGTCTATCCCAGCCGCTTTTTCAATGTTGGTATCGCCGAGAGCAATTTGATCGGTACCGCCAGCGGGATGTGGGCATCCGGAAAAGATGTGGTTGCGGCCAGTTTTGCAGCTTTTATCTTATGTAACGCTTATGATCAAATTCGGATGTCGATCGCCTTTCCCCGGGCGAATGTCAAATTGGTGGGCTCTCATAGCGGCATCAGCATAGGCGAGGATGGCCCCAGCCAGATGGCGATTGAAGACCTTGCTCTGGCGACCTCGCTGCCGAACTTTGTCGTTCTCGCTCCGGCCGACGAGCCATCGGCCAAAGCAGCTACCAAGGCGATGCTGGCTTGGGATGGCCCTGTCTTCATGCGCACGGGGCGGCCCGAGGTGCCCATTGTTTATCACGATGATTTTGACTACGAGATTGGCAAAGCGAATCTTTTGCGAGATGGTGACCAGGCCACAATCATTGCTTGCGGCTTGATGGTCGCGGTTGCCCTGGAGGCAGCCCAAACGTTGAGCGACAAGGGGATCGAGGTGCGGGTGCTCGATATGCACACGATCAAACCGCTGGACGAAGAAGCGATCGAGAAAGCAGCTCGTGAAACCGGCGCCATCATCACAGCCGAGGAACATATCCTCAATGGTGGCTTGGGTGCTGGTGTCGCCCAGGTGGTTGCTGTCAGACACCCTGTGCCGATGTCCTTTATTGGCATCGATCAATATGCCGAATCTGGCGAGCCGGAAGAGCTGCTGGCAAAATACGGGCTGATGCCCGACGATGTCATCGATGCAGTCGAAGAAGCGGTCATTCGCAAAAGCTAAAACTACGAGTTGAAAAATAGAGCGGCTTGGAGAGAAAGAATGGATAATAAACTGAAGTTTCTTGGCGTAGGTTGTCTCGGTGCCGTTTTAGCGACCGTCATCCTTGGATTGGTTGTCGTCTTTGGATTTCCCTTGATTGGTGGTTGGTTGGCTGAAAATGTAGGGGGAGCCTCTGCCACCCAATTGGTGATTAACTCAGCCGAGGACGGCACCCCCATCAACACACCCACCCAGATAAAAACCGAGGTTGCTACGGCTGCTGTTGGCACGCCGGTTGTAGAGAATTCTTCCGGTATGACGGGAGTGGAGCACCTTTCATCTGAGTACTTGAACCAATTTTATGAAACCACAAGCCCGGGCGTTGTCAGCATTTATGTCTTGGGCAATGAAGCCATGCCCGGGGAGCAGGGAGCTGGTTCGGGATTTATTTATGACGACTCCGGTCATATCGTTACCAACAACCATGTGGTCGAAAATGCCGGGTTCGTGATGGTCGTCTTTCACGATGGCAGGCGAGAACAAGCCGAAGTGGTCGGCCTCGATCCGGATAGCGATCTCGCTGTCATCAAAGTGGAGCAACTCCCCGATAGCGTCACGCCTTTGCCTGTAGGCAATATGGATCAAGTTGATCCCGGTGACTGGGTCATCGCAATTGGCAACCCATTTGGCTTGAACAGCAGCATGACGATTGGGATTGTCAGCGCCGTTGGCCGCACGATTCCCTCCGGGGCGACACCTTTTGCAATCCCCCGAGCGATCCAGACGGACGCAGCGATCAATCCGGGTAACTCAGGTGGACCTCTGTTGAATTTGGAGGGCCAGGTCATCGGCGTCAACGCCCAGATTGCCTCCGGAACCGGGACGAACGCAGGGGTTGGCTTCAGCATCCCTGCCGATATTGTCCGGCGGGTGATACCCGCGTTGATCGAGGTCGGTGAATTCCAATGGTCCTGGTTGGGAGTCCGGGGAACCAGCGTCAACTTTTTCATCCGAGAAGCCAACGATCTCCCTGTGGAACAAGGCGCCTATCTGCTTGAAGTGATTCCGGAAAGCCCCGCCGCGATTGGTGGCTTAGAAGGAGGAACGGAACTAGAAACCGTTGAGGGGGTGGAAGTGCCCACAGGGGGCGACGTAATTATCGAAGCTGATGATACCCCGATCGAAAGTTATGCCGATTTGCAAATTTTCGTTGCCGAGCAAGAACCGGGAACGACAGTAGCTTTCTCGGTTTTGCGAGATGGCGATGTAGAAGAAATTTCTGTCGAGCTTGCTCCCAGGCCTGAACGGTAAGAAACAGGAGGACAGTTGAATGGGTTTCAAATACATTCCGGACAAGAACTTCGACGTTCTTGTCGGTGGCCTTTACGAAGGTGAGGTTACCCGCCACACGGAGGACATTCGCTTTCAAAGCGATTGATCTTTGGGGTAGAGGATAGGATTCAAAACAAGCGGGTACCCAAATGGAGGCTCAAAGTGCTGCCCTCTACAAGAAATACATTCAGGGTGGTGCTTCTATTTACTCACAGGAGAAAGAAAATGAAGAAACATGAAAAGAAAACCAATTTGCTCGGCCGCTTTTTGGCCGTGTTCGCTTTGTTTGTGCTTCTGATTACGGTGGGGTGTGGCGGTGGGCAAGGCGAACCGGCCGAGACCGCCGAGCAGCAAGCCGAGACGGCATCCGCAGGTAGGGAGGGGGTCATGCGGGTGAGCGCGTTTTCGATCAGCCAAACCGACCCGGTGTATATCTCTTCCGATAGTGAGGTGCTTGTCGCCAACCACGTTTTCGACTATCTCGTCGATGTCGACGCCGACAATCAAATCCAGCCCCGCCTGGCTACCGATTGGACTCGCAGCGATGATAATTTAACTTACACGTTTAACCTGGCAGAGGGGGTCACCTTTCATGATGGCAGCCCGCTCACCGCCGAAGATGTCGTCTGGACATTCAGGCGTTTGCGCGATACTGAGGGGTTGGCTACGTCCGATCTCTATGCCAACATCACCAACATCGAAGCAACTGGCGAACTGGAGGTCACCTTCACGCTTGCCGAGACGAATCCCTTTTTCCTTTACGATCTCAGCGACAACCATGCCCTGATCATGAAAGCCAACAGCGAAGACACCGAGGACTTCAACGGCACCGGGCCGTTTATCGTCCAGGACTACCGCCCCAACGACCGCATCGTCATGGATGCCAATCCAGATTACTTTATGCCCGACCAGCCAAAGCTGGCCGGTTTAGAAATCATCTTCTTCGAGGATGAATCCGCCTCTGCCAGTGCCTTGCGAGGTGGACAGATCGACCTGACCATGGATTTGACCACGTCGCTGTATCAGAGCTTCCTCGATGTCGAGGGGGTCGAGGCGATCGATATTGCCACCAACCAGTTCGCCGCCGTCCGCTTGCGAACCGACATGGAGCCTGGAAACGATCCCCGCGTCATCCAGGCGCTCAAGCTGGCCACCGACCGGGAAGCGATCTTCCAGGTAGTGCAGCAGGGCTATGGTGCTGTCGGGCGTGACAGTCCGATTGGACCTCTCTTCTCGAAGTATTACACCGAAGAGTTCCCGATTCCGGAGCGTGATCCCGAGGCGGCGCGCCAATTGCTCGCAGAAGCCGGTTATCCCGATGGTCTCGACCTGGAGTTGAATCTGCTCAATACGCTCAATTTCCCCGATTTAGCCGTCGTGCTTAAGGAGCAGTGGGCCGAAGCGGGAATTAACGTCGAGGTGGTCACCTTGCCGGAGAGCGTTTACTACGGTGAGGGCAAATGGCTTGAGGTTCCCTTGGGAATCACCGGGTGGGGGCACCGGCCTTACCCGCAGTTCTATCTCGACGTGATGCTGACCTGCGGTGCCAAATGGAACGAGGCCCGCTTCTGCAACGAAGAGTTCGATCGCTTGGCCACTATCGCCGGAACGACCTTCGATGAGGTCCAGCGCATCGATGCCTATCACGAAATTCAACGCATCTTGATCGAAGAAGGGCCGATCATCGTGCCCTATTTCTTCGCCGAATTTGCCGTCGTCGATTCTCGCTTTGAAGGTTTTCAGCTCAAGGCTTTCTCCGGCAGAACCGATCTCAGCGTCGTCAGCCTGGGAGAATAGGAGCCCTAAGCTTGCCTCAACCTGAAACTGCCACAAATCAGAGCCGAGGGGTTCGGCTAGGGGTGGTTGTCCGGCGTTTCTACAAGCGCCCGGTTTCAACTGCTGCCGCGATCATCTTTGCGATGTTTTTGCTTGTCGCTCTGGTGGGGCCTTTGATCGCTCCCTATGGGGCCAACGAGCAAATCTACGAGGATGCCCGCCAATCCCCCTCGGCCAAGCATTGGTTTGGCACCGACAACCTCGGCCGCGATATCTTCAGCCGGGTTTTGCTCGGAGCCCGGGATGTGTTGACGCTGGCAGGCTTGGGCACTCTTCTGGCCGTGCTGGCGGGCACCGCCATCGGCCTGTTTAGCGGGTATCAGGGCGGCTGGGTCGACGAGGTGTTGATGCGTTTCTTCGACAGCCTGCTGTCTCTCCCGGCGCTGCTCCTCGCCTTGCTTTTGCTTGGTTCTTTGGGACCCTCCCGCAACAGCGTCCTGATCGTCATCGCCGTGGCCTACACGCCGATTGTCGCCCGTGTGGTTCGCAGCGTGGTCTTGTCGGTCAAGCATAAGGGCTTCGTCGCCTCGGCGCGCGTCCAGGGAGAATCGGCCTGGTATCTCCTCTTTCGGGAGATTTTCCCCTCCACCCTGCCGGCGCTGACCGTGGAGGGATCGCTGCGCTTTTCCTATGCCATCTTCCTTGTCGCCTCTTTGGGCTTTTTGGGTGTTGGGGTTCAGCCACCCAGCCCCGATTGGGGCCTGATGGTCAGAGATGGGCGCGCCAATTTCACCCAAACGCCCTGGGCGTTGTATTTTCCCGCCGGGGCGATTGCCCTGTTGGTCGTCAGCGTCAACATCATCGCCGATACACTCAAACAAATCCTGCAAACACCTTCCCAGTTACAGAGGTAAAACGTTTGAACGAGAAAAGCCCGATTTTATCCTTCGAAGATTTGACCGTCGCTTATCAGCAGGGCGATCAATGGCCTGAAGCGGCCCGCAATGTCTCCTTATCGATTCGCCCGGGCGAGACGGTCGGACTGGTGGGAGAAAGTGGCTCCGGGAAAACGACCCTGGCGCTCGCCTTGATGGGTTATCTGCCCGAGGAGGGCATGGTTTGCCGCGG
Organism: uncultured Anaerolineales bacterium; assembly: GCA_964644835.1. Classification (GTDB taxonomy): domain Bacteria; phylum Chloroflexota; class Anaerolineae; order Anaerolineales; family UBA11858; genus JAYELX01. Next base: position 8,938 of record CAZXXW010000083.1, on the reverse strand, counting down.
GTCGATCCGCTTCAAGGATTACGAGTTATTGTCTCTCAAACGCAACGAGATGCGCAAGATCTGGGGGTCCGAGATTTCTTTGGTGCCCCAGCACGCGCTGCCCTCCCTGAACCCGTCCATGCGGCTGGGCGACCAGATCACCGAGGTGCTGGAATACAAACTGAAGTTGAGCCAAAAGGAGGCCCGCACTCGCGCCCTGGAGCTGTTCGAGCAAGTCCGCCTGGGAAACCCGGAACGGGTTTTTCAATCGTATCCCCACCAACTGAGCGCCGGGATGCTCCAGCGGGTGATGACGGCGATGGCCATCGGTGTCGAGCCGGATTTGCTCGTTCTCGATGAACCGACCAGCAACCTGGATGTGACCACCCAATCGGCGATGCTCGATCTCTTCCGCGAGTTGATCGAAGGCCAGCGGCAGACGGCGGTCTTATACATTACCCATAATCTCGGGGTCATCGCCCAGATCAGCGACCGCGTCGCGGTGATGTACGCCGGCGATTTGGTCGAATACGGCCCGACGGAGGACCTTTACACCCAGGCGCTGCACCCTTACACGCCCGCCTTGCTCGATTGTGTTCCCCGCTTGGGCGACAACAAGTCCGATATGGTTTTGCGGCCGATCGAAGGCCGCATCCCCTCGCTGAGTGAGCGGCCCGGGGGATGCGTCTTTCGGCCGCGCTGCCCGGTGTCCATCGACATTTGCGCCGAGTATCCGCCTCTCTATGATGCCGGGACGGGGCGTTCGTCCCGCTGCCACCGCTGGGAGGCGATTCAGAAGGGTCAAATCGACCCTCACCAACCTGCCCCGCAGGAAGGCCCAACGGAAGCCAAAGCGGCCCATGCCGAACCGGTCTTGGTGCTCGACGATGTTCAGGTTCATTTTTCTGAAAAGCGTTCTCTGCTCGACATGTTGGCCGGAGAATCCCCGGAGGTGGTCAAAGCTGTCGATGGCGTCAGCCTGGATGTCAAGCGCGGTGGCGTGCTTGGCCTGGTCGGTGAGAGCGGCAGCGGCAAAACGACCCTGGCGCGCGCCGTTGTCGGGCTCTACGAGCGTACCGGTGGGGTGATTCGTTTGCGGGATAACGAACTACCACCGGGGTTAAAACGCCGCGACCGGGAATCGTTGCGCGGCATCCAGATTGTCTTTCAGAATCCCGGTGAGGCGCTCAATCCTTATCTCAGCGTTGGCGAGGCTTTGCAGCGGCCGTTAAAGAGATTGCGCGGTCTCTCGGATGAAGAGGCCGAGAGTGCCTTGGCCGATTTACTCCAGTCCGTCAACATCCCCGCGGAGTATGCCAACCGCTTGCCCGGCCAGTTGAGCGGTGGCGAGAAGCAACGCATCGCCATCGCCCGCGCCTTTGCGCCCTATCCCGAGATGCTCATCGCCGACGAGCCGGTCTCATCGCTGGATGTCTCCGTGCAGGCTTCGATCCTCAATTTATTCAACCAATTGCAGTCCCAGCGGGAGGTGGGTACGCTGTTCATCTCTCACGATCTCGCCGTGGTGGGCTATCTCGCCGACGAGATCGCGGTGATCTATCTGGGCCGGTTGATGGAAATCGGCCCGGTCGCAGCGATTTTCGATTCGCCTCACCACCCTTATACCGAGGCGTTGTTATCGGCGGTTCCATTGATCGACCCGGGCGCGGAGCAAAAACAAATCAGGCTCCCCGGCGAGGTTCCCAGCCCTTCCGACGAGTTGAGCGGTTGTCCCTTTCACACCCGCTGCCCGCGCTTCTTGGGCGATATTTGCATCGAGCAAGTGCCCCCCTGGCGCGAGCAGGAAAGCCAGCAGAAACGCATTTTTTGCCACATCCCCCTGGATGAACTCGTCGAAGCGCAAGGGGACACATTCCGCTTTAGCAAGGGGGACCAACCGACAAGGGAGCCATGATGGCCCGATACATCCTGCGACGACTCGGATTTCTTTTGCTTACGGTTGTGGTCACGTCGATCATCATCTTCACGGTGACCCAGTGGCTGCCCGGTGACATTGCCCGGGTGATCCTTGGCCGGGAGGTCGGCGAAGACGCCTTGCACTCCTTCCGGGAAGAGCACGGTCTGGATGAGCCCGTTGTACTCCAGTATGTTAATTGGTTGGCCGGCTTTGTCAGCGGCGATTGGGGGACTTCTTACAGCACGAACACGCCGGTCCGCCCCCTGGTCTTGGGTAGATTGCGCAATTCACTGATGCTCGCCGGTGTCACCCTGGTGATGTCCATTCCCCTGGCGGTAGCGCTGGGAGTTGTGGCCGGGTTGGTCGAGGGCACCTGGGTGGACAGCTTGATCAGCATTTCGACTCTCTCGGTGGTTGGTTTGCCTGAATTTGTCACCGGCCTGATCTTGACACAAATCTTTTCCTTCCGCCTTGACCTCTTCCCGGCGAATTCATCCATCGCGCCGGGGAGTACCTTCTGGGAGGCCTTGCCGATGCTGGTGCTGCCCGCCTTGACGGCAACATTGGTGCTGCTCGCTTACGTCGCCCGATTGACCCGCTCGGAGATGATCGAAGAATTGAAGAAGCCCTATGTGCGCACCGCCGAATTGAAGGGGCTGCCCTACCGGCGGGTGATCGTCCGCCATGTGCTCCGCAATTCTCTGATTCCCACGATCACGGTGATCGCGATCAGTTTTGGCTGGCTGATCAGTGGCCTGGTTGTGGTCGAAAATGTCTTCAACTATCCCGGCCTGGGCCGTTTGTTGGTCTATGCCATCGACCGGCGCGACGTCCCGTTGATTCAAGCGGTGACTTTTATCACCGTGATTGGATTCGCCGGGGCCAATCTCGTCGCCGATTTGCTCTACGCCCTGCTCGATCCTCAAATCCGTTTGGGGGAATAAAGATATATCTATATATGTATCTACTTGCTATGCCCTGATCTATGGTTAAGCCAAGTCCGGTTTGTTATCCTTGGATGTATAATCTCGGCTTCTATGAGGGGACGAGTTTTTGCTAATTGTCAGCTAGTCAATTTCGGAGGGATCGCATGCCAAAAACTACAATTGAGTTGCCTTACGAGGTAACCTGTTTATCGATTTTAGACATGGAAGGGAACCTGGATGAAGAGCTGGAACCGAATATTCCCGAAGAAACCTTGTTGCGTATTCATCGGGTGATGCTGTTAGCTCGCCGCTTGGACGAGCGGATGCTCAAGTTGCAGCGCCAGGGCAGAATCGGGACCTTCGCCCCTGTCAAAGGTCAGGAGGCCTCCCAAGTGGCCGCGGTTGCCGTGTTGCGCGACACGGATTGGTTTGTGCAGTCTTTCCGCGAACAGGCTGCCGCTCTCTGGCGGGGCCAATCGCTGGTCAGCTTTTTGCTTGTGTATGGTGGTTTCTTTCAGGGCAACGAGCTAGCGGAAGATGTCCGCAATCTGCCTGTCGCCATTCCCGTGGGCACCCAGGTGCACCACGCCACCGGTCTGGGGTTGGCCCTCAAATATCAAGAAAAAGATGATGTCTCTATGGTGTTTTTCGGAGATGGCGCCACATCTGAGGGGGATTTTTATGAGGCGCTCAACTTTGCCGGGGTCTACCAAACCCCGACGATCTTCATTTGCCAGAACAATCAATGGGCTATCTCGATGCCGCGAAAAGAACAAACCGAGGCCAAGACGTTGGCCCAGAAAGCGCTCTCATCTGGCGTACCGGGCATGCAGGTGGATGGCAATGATGTCCTCGCCGTCTATGAAGCTACCCGCCAGGCGGTCGAACGCGCTCGCGAGGGGGGCGGACCGACAATGATCGAGTGCGTCACCTATCGTCTCTCGATGCACACCACCGCCGATGATCCCAAGAAATATCGAAAAGAAGAAGAAGTCGATCAGTGGCAAGAGAAAGATCCAATCCCCCGCTTCCAGAATTATCTCATCGACAAGGAGCTTCTCAGCGAAGAAGAGATCGAAGAAATGGAAGAAGAGATCGATAAGGAAATCAAACAAGCCGTCGAAGAGGCCGAAGAGAAGATGGAAGAACTGAGCAGCAAGCCCGAGACGATGTTCGAGCATATCTATGCTGAGATGCCCCCTTATCTGGAAGAACAGCAAGCGTTCTTTGAAAAGGAGTTGAAAAACCGAGGTGAAAAATGACCAAGCGAAATATAGTCGAGGCTTTGAACCTCGCACTTCATGAAGAAATGGAAGACGATGACCGGGTTGTTGTCTTGGGAGAGGATGTTGGCATTGACGGCGGCGTCTTTCGCGTCACGGAAGGCTTATTGGATGAGTTTGGCAAACAACGAGTGATGGACACCCCTTTGGCCGAGTCCGCCATCGTCGGTACCTCTATCGGTATGGCCATCGGAGGGTTGAGACCGGTCTGCGAAATTCAGTTTTCGGGCTTCACCTACCTGGCTTTCCAGCAGCTTGAATCCCATGCTGCTCGGATGCGCTGGCGAACGAGGGGCGCTTACCATGTCCCCATGGTGCTGCGGACGCCCTACGGTGCCGGGGTCCGCGCCCTGGAACATCACTCCGAAAGCCGCGAGGCCTATTATGCCCATACACCGGGCCTCAAGATGGTGATCCCCTCCGGGCCGCTCACGGCCTACGGCCTGATCAAGAGCGCGATCCGCGATCCCGATCCGGTCGTTTTTTACGAGCCCAAAGCAATTTACCGCGCCTTCCGGGAGGAGGTGCCCGAAGACGGAGAAGCCATCCCCCTGGCGAAAGCGGAGATTGTTCGGGAAGGGGATGATATTACCATGATTTCCTACGGTGCCATGCTGCGCCCGACGCGCAAAGCCGCCGATGTCCTCGAGGAAGAGGATGGAATCCAAGCGGAAGTGATCGACTTGCTGACCATCGCTCCCCTGGATGATGAGACCTTCAGCGAGTCTGTCCGTAAAACCGGGCGAGCTGTGATCGTCAACGAGGCGCCGCGCAGTTTTGGCCCCGCCGCGGAAATCACCAACCGGTTGGTCGAAAAGGCTTTCTGGTATCTGGAGGCACCGATCAAGCGGGTGACCGGCTTCGATGTCATCGTGCCGCTGTTTGCTTACGAGAAGGAATATATGCCCAATGTCGATCGCATTGTCCGGGCTGCGCGTGAAGCGCTGGAACCCTGAAATTGGTTCACCGTTGGTTTCGATCGTCAGACAATCTGTACTGTGGATGTGAGGATAAAAAATGTCTCGAGAATTTAAATTGCCCGAACTGGGAGAAGGTACGCACGAAGCTGAAATCCTGGAGGTGTTGGTTTCCCCCGGTGACCATGTCGATGAAGACGAGGAAATCTTTGTTGTCGAAACAGACAAGGCCTCGATGGAAATTCCCTCTCCGTTTGAAGGTACCGTGGAAGAGATCACCGTTGAACCGGGCGAGTTGGTCCGGGTGGGGGATGTGTTGATTGTTTTCAGTGGTGAAGGCAAGCCTTCGAAGACGAAAGAGAAACAAAAAGAGCCCCAAGCCGAGGAAAAAGCGCCGGAAGAGGAAGTTGAGCAGAAAGAAGAGACCCAGGCCGAAGCCGAGCAACCTAAAAAGGCCAAAAAAGAGTCTCGCCGGGAGGGCCCGATCCCCGCTTCCCCGGCGACGCGCAGGCTGGCCAGGGAATTGGGCGTCGATCTCGCCGAAGTGCCCGCCAGCGGGCCGGCGGGACGCGTCACCCGCGAGGATGTCCAGGCATACGCTCAACAAGAGGAGCAGCCTGAAAGGGAGGCAAGGGTCTCCCCCGAACGGGAAACGGAAGAAGCTGCCCCCTTCAGCCCCGCGGGGGCCGAAATCCCCGAATTGCCCGATTTCACCCGTTGGGGCGACTTGGAACGGATCCCCTTGCGCTCCGTTCGTCGCAGTACGGCCAAAAAGATGGCCACAGCCTGGGCGCAGATTCCCCACGTCACCCACCATGATGAAGCAGATGTGACCGTCCTGGAAGATATGCGCCAGGAATACAAGGAAATGATCGCCGAAAAAGGCGGCAACTTGACCTTGCTGATCTTTGTGCTCAAAGCGGTCGCCTCGGTCTTGCGCCGCTTTCCGCGTTTCAATGCCAGCCTGGATGCCCGCAATCAGGAAATCATCCTCAAAAAATACTATCACATCGGCACGGCCGTTGATACCGAGCAAGGCTTGATCGTTCCCGTGATTCGCGACGTTAACAAGAAGAGCATCACCGAGTTGGCCGTCGAAATGAGCGAGATGGTCAGCCGCATCCGCAACGGGGAAGCCAGTCTGGAAGAACTGCATGGCGGCAGTTTTACGATTACGAATGTGGGCATTTTGGGAGGGACGGATTTCAACCCGATCATCAATTATCCCGAGGCGGCTATTCTGGGCATGGCTCGTGCGGAGTGGAAGCCCGTCGTCGAGCGGGCCGGAGATGAGGCCCGCTTTCGAGCGCGTTACAAGCTCCCCTTGATTTTAGGATTCGATCACCGTGTCAACGATGGCGCCGATGCGGCCCGGTTTATGAACGAACTGGTCGAGATGCTTGAAGATCCGGACAAACTTTTGCTTCAACTCTAGGCTGGTCTTTGCTTTGTTGCCTATCGACGCCTTGGAACTAATCGAAATCGATACGTCAGGAGAAAACGAATATGGTCATGGGAGAACAAACCCTAGAGACACAAGTTGCCATCATCGGTGCCGGTCCGGGCGGCTATGCTGCTGCCTTTCGGGCGGCAGATCTAGGCCTGGATGTCACCCTGATCAACGCTGAGGAGAGTCTCGGTGGTGTCTGCCTGCTGCGCGGGTGTATACCTGTCAAAGTGTTCACCGAAATAGCAGAACTGGTTTATGATGCCGGCCAAGCGAAACGTTGGGGGGTCGATTTTGGCGAACCGGAACTGGATGCCGAGTCGATCTGGAAGCACAAGGATCAAGTCGTCAGCCGCCTTACCAAAGGGTTGAAGACTTTGGCCGACAAGCGCGGCGTCCAGGTGATCCACGGGCGGGCCGTCTTTGAAGGGCCACAACAGTTGCGCCTTCAAGATGCCGAAGTCGATCACGTCGCCTTTGAGCATGCCATTGTCGCCACAGGGTCGCTGCCAAATCTCCTCTTGGAGAAGTCCTTTAAGGATCACGAGTTGATTCTCAGCACCGGTCAGGCGTTAGGCCAGGCCGAGATACCGGAACGTTTATTGATCGCCGGAGCCGGTCACTCCGGGGTAGAGTTTGCCACCATCTATGCCAATCTCGGCAGCAAGGTCACTCTTGTGGAAGTAGAAGGCGAGGTGCTCCCCGGCGTGGACCGAGAATTGGTCAAGCCTCTGGAAAGACGCCTGCAGCGCCTGTGTGAAAACGTCTATCTGAACACAACCATCGAGGCTGTCCAAGAGAACGATGACCAGGTTGAAGTCACCCTGCAAGGCGAGTCGGTCGAAGATCGTGAGCAAGCGTTTGATCGCGTCCTCGTTGCGATTGGCCGCACACCAAATGCCGAACAGATTGGTTTAGAAGAAGCGGACATCGAGGTCGATGAGCAGGGCTTTATCGTCGTCGATGACGAAATGCGAACGTCGAATCAACGTGTCTTTGCGATTGGGGATATTCTCGGCGAGCCGATGTACGCCCATAAAGCACTCCAACAGGGCAAGGTTGCTGCCGAGGTAATCGCCGGAGAACCGGCAGCTTATGATGTCCGCTGTGTGCCCGCGGTTGTCTATACCAACCCTCAACTTGCCTGGTGCGGCCTGATGGAACGAGAAGCCGAAGAGCAGGGGCGAGAAATCGAAGTGGCCCGTTTCCCCTGGAGCGCTTCCGGGCGTGCGTTAACCCAGGGCGTTCGGCGCGGCTTGACCAAATTGATCGTCGATCCAGACAGCGGCAGATTGCTCGGCATGGGCATCGTCGGGACCGGGGCGGAAAACATGATCGCCGAAGGCGCCTTAGCCATCGAGATGGGCGCTCTGGCCGAAGATGTGGCCCTGACCATGCACCCCCACCCGACCCTGTCTGAGACCGAGCAAGAATCCGCCGAGGCGTTTTTGGGCATGTCCACGCACATTCTTTCAAAGTAATTGGACTTACGCAGAAAAGAAAAAGCTAATCGAATTTGCGCCGAAAGCGCTGGTTTGCAAAGCATGCCTTGCCCGGCGGGCACGCACAGCGCGGCAAGAATGACCTGCCCCCTGAACGCTTACAGGGTTTATATTTGCAGTCTTATCACTGATCAGAGAGGAGTACGGCGATGAATGGATTTTTTGGAACGTCGGCGACATTGAATTCGGATTTGTCCCTGGTGGTTACCCTCGCTTTATGGGTCATTGCCCTGGGAGGCGCCGTGCAGGCACACCGAAAGCGCTTTTCGAAGCACTGCCCGGTGATGGCCTGGGCAGCTCTGCTCAACTGGCTGCCGGTCTTGATTGTGATGATACCTACCTGGCTGCGTTTGTTGTCAGGAGCTTCCAATTTGCAGCCATCGCTGATTCCCGTCGGTCACGGCATTTTGGGCGCGGTCGTCCAACTGTTGATGACCTATACGGTCACCCGGATGTATTGGGTTGAAAGTTTGCCCCCAGATAGGCCCCTGGGGTTGATGCGGGCGACGATAGGGTTGTGGACCTTGACCACCATCGGGGGTGCCGTCGTCTACTTTGCCGTTTACGTCGCCTAGATGTAGGACTAACTTATCAAGAAATATAATCGTTCAATGATGGTGGTTATCTGACCACCGATACTTGGCAAATCCTCTTTGTCTGCATCGTTTTGCCGAAATCGAGGTTTGCCGAAAAGTCGTAACACTTGTTGACCTTGCCGAAGCCGGTGGTACAGGAGCACCAAGATCAACTTGATTCTGCGTCAAAATCAACCTGACTTTGTATCAAAATAAGCCCTAGTTTTTCATCGAAGTAAGCCTTAGTTTTCAAAAAGATAAGCCCTAGTTTTCAGAAAGATAAGCCTTATTTTTCATAAAAATAAGCCCTAGTTTTCAAAAAGATAGGCCTTAGTTTTCATCAAAATAAGCCCTAGTTTTTAAAAAGATAAGCCTTATTTTTCATCAAAGT
>CAZXXW010000082.1:0-16025 GCA_964644835.1 uncultured Anaerolineales bacterium | reverse complement strand
TGAAAAAACCGGAAATGGTTTTTGGAGATGCTTTGTGGCTCTAAACATTCCATGTACTTGAGAATTTATGAAATAAGTTGCGAGAAAAATTGATATTTTTGCAGCCAGGTTTAATCTTTTCTCTGCGTACTCTGCGATCTCCGCGGTAAATGAGTTTTTTCAGTGGACCCATGATTTGGTCAAAGACGCACATCAATACAAACTTGCTCAAACCCGAATAGAATCTGCCACAATTGATGAAATGTTATCTGCTATTGAAAATGGCTTGAAAATCCCTTCAAAAGAGAAGTCGGTGGCGACAAAGCAGTACAAATCTTGGGGGTTGGTATCGGTGATTAAATCGTGGGCTAATGCCCAAATCAGGGTGCCTTCCCCTTGCCCTTCTGAATCTGTAAATGTCTTGGTGAATAGTTGTTTGATTTCTTCTCTTTTGCTGAGGGGGTTGGTGAGCAGTTTCATGGTTTTTCCTTTAGGACGACGGCGGAAAGGGAATCCCGCCCTACGCTTCTCCGCCGGGTGACGGTCGCCTGACCGAACCCGCGCGATGGAGACCTCCGGTCTCACCATCGTCGGGGTCAGGAGACCCTCGATGAGCGCTGCGTAGCGCCACATTAGATATATTCAGCATAGCGGCCATAGAGAGATGGCGATGGACTATCTTCGGGCGGCTCCTTGGCAAGTGTCACGGTAACGACTGTGCCTTCCTCCGGTGCACTTTGATAGTTGATTTCTCCCCCATGGGCACGCACGATGTTCGAGGTAATGAATAACCCTAACCCCGTCCCCTTTCCGACGGGCTTGGTCGTAAAGAAAGGTTTTTCGATTTGGTCTAGATGCTCTGAGGGAATCCCCTGCCCAGTATCGGTCACTTTGATCTCTACTTGTTGTCGTTCTGCTCTGTATGTTGTCTCAATCTTAATTTCCCCACCGTCTGGCATAGCATCGCAAGCATTGGTCATAAGATTGATCAAAACTTGCATGATCTGATCGCGGCTGCAAATCAAAGGGGGAATACTGCTGTCCAGGTGGGTGACAATAGAAATATCGTCATGATCAAATTGATGGTTGGCAAGAACCAGGGTTCTATTGATCAGATCATTGATATATTGCTCTGAATATTGGTCTTGTGGGGGGTGAGCGTAAAAACGCAGGGAGTGGACAATCTTAGCACATCGTGAAACGTTTTCCTGAACGATTTCTATTTGCTCTTTTTGCTCTTGAAGAAAAGCGGGGTCTAAACCGGCTCTCTCAAGGTCCATAAGCATGTAGTCACTTATGCTTTGGATGCCCTGCAGCGGTGAATTGAGTTCATGAGCAATTCCCGTGGTCAGCAAGCCCAAATCGGCCAGCTTCTGAGCCGCCATGGCCATTTTCTCAGCGCGTTCTCGTTCGGCCATTTCTCGTTTTAGCTTGATGCTCCTCTTTTCTACTAAGTCTTCAAGATGTTCCTTGTGTTTCAGCAACTCAGCTTGAGCTATCTCCTGTTCTGTGATATCGTGAGCGACAACTTGGACCGTTTCTCTTTCCAGGTTAGGAATAAAGACGGTGTATAAATGTTTTCCATTGAATTGATCTTTGAAATCAATGGGTTTATTTTGAGCCAAAGCTTTCTCCGCTATTTCAATCCGCTTGCTCAAAGCTTTTTCTGGTAATAATGATCTTAAATTTATGCCAACCAGATTCTTGTTAGTATATCCCAAGCTTCTGGCCATTGCGGGATTGCAAGCCAGGATTTGCAAGTCTAGATCGATTTCCATGATCAAGTCAGGGCAGTTATCTACCAAAAGCCGATATTTTTCCTCCAGCGATCGACTTTTTTGCAGCGATTTAGAAAGATTTTGATTAAATGAGGTAACAGCAGCAATCAGGATAAATCCAACAGAGGCGCTAATCATGCCTGTGTTGAACCAGAGGCCAAAGTTATCAGCCCGAATCATTCCCTCGAGACGAGCTTGAGGATACTGAAGAATTCCTTGTTGAAATAAAAAACCTAATACAAACCAACTTATCGTGCTGATTGAGACAGCGGTAATACCGGCGTGAATCCCCAAGAAAAGAGCCGCTAAAATAGACATGAATAATAACCAAATGCGACCGTCACCAACGGTCAGGGTGGTCGCACTGAAATATATACCCAATACGTAAAGAACCACCAGGGTGATGATCACGCGGGGATAATAATATTTCTCTGCAATTAAGTAGCGTACGGAAAGAATGCCGACCACGATAGAAAACGTACTGATAAGCACTTTTCCCCATGCCTGATTTGGAATTGCGGTAGCCAACTCCGCCAGATAGGCAAAAAGGCCCACGATTATGCTGACATTGAGCATCAGCCGGAAGGTATACTGGCGCCACCCCTGGAGGGAATCTTCATGGTCCGCTCGATTAAAGCCGATTCTGTTCGTTAGAAACCAAATAAGGGAACGTTTCTTAACCATTGGTATCCATCGCTCGCTTTCTCAGCCTGTTTATCCGGTAATATTCAGAACCATCCGGTTTTGTTTCTTCAACCCAACGAATCCTGGCCGATCCTTTTCTGATTTGTTGATGTTTTCTGATAAGTGGATAGGATGTTAGCAATCTATCTTCAAGTATAACATGAGGTAATGATCATATTGTTGAGCAGTAATCAAATTGCAGTAATTCTCCAGATAATCACGTCCCTCCTATTCAAGCATCTTGCCATCAGGTGAGACTCGATTCGTTGTGGCCGAAAACAGCCCACCCTGTGGGGCGATTTTCAAGGTATAATTTTCGATAGCATCGAGCAGTGCAACCGCCTTGTTATCAAAGCGCTTATTTCGCCGGGCGGGAATCAATCAAAGGAGACGCCGGTGCTCAACCACGCTCACACCTTTAGGGGGAGGCGAACGCAGTTTTTTCCTATCTGCTTTTTGATTGTTGGTGACAAGGAGAGTCAACGATGAAAGCTGAACGATTCTATCTATTTGCCCTCGGCTTGCTGGTTTTGTTTCTGTCTGCATGTCAGTTTGGTTCGGTTGAAGAAACGTTTGACTTGGAACAAGCTGTCTCAATTGCCCTGACAGAGACGCTTGCAGCCATCGAAACGGCGCAGCCCAGCGAAACCGCGGTGCCAACGGCCGCCCCTGAGGAGCAAACAGGCCCGGGCGATTTGCAGCCTTTGGATGATCAATGCGCCGAGTTGAAGGCCGCTATCGAGCCGGCGCTGGGCGTGGCGATCGCCAGCGAGAAGGTCCCCATCGAGATGAGCTGGAGCGGCCAAACGGGTGCCGCCTGCCAACTGACCGGCCTGGGTGACGGGAACGACTTCGAGAGCATCTTCGTCGCCTCCGACGCTGTCAAAGCGTTGTTACGAGAACGCGGCTGGGCCGAACAAGGGATGCTCTCGCCCTGCTTGGGTCACGGCGGAGGCGGGCCCGGCGCAGATCAGGCTTGCTTTGTCAACGAAGACCAGCTCTGTGAACTGATGGTCACCGTCGAGCCGATCGACATGGCGCTTTGTGACGATATCGAAGGCCCGATCGGAGAATGCCTGGACGCGCTGGCGCCCGAACAACTCAGCTACACGATCAGGCTGACCTGCGCCCAAGGGCTGGATACGACCGACATGCCCGAAGCCGCAGAAGAGTCCCCGGCCGAGCCGACCCGGATCGAATTCGCCGAGGGGGAAGAATCCATCCGGCTAACCGATACGCTCGATCCGGGACAGACCGATCGCTATGTCTTGTCCGCCGCGGCCGGTCAGGAGATGTCTGTCGATCTGGAGTCGCCTGGGATCGTCGCCCTGACCATCGTTGGTGCGGATGGCAGCGTGTTGAAATCCGAACTCGAGGGCGGCAACCAGTGGTCGGATGTGCTCGCCGAAACGGGGGATTACTACCTCGATGTCAAATCCCTCGACGAGAGTCCGGTCGAGTACACGTTGGAGGTGGTCATCCCGCCGCTGGCGCAGACTTCGGAAAAAACGGGCATCTCCGGTGGGATCGCCTATCCCGGCGAGACCATCCCTGCGTTGCACATCGTCGCTTACGATCAGGATTCCTACTCCTGGTATTGGATTGGCGCAGCGGAGAACTCATCTGCCTACACGTTCACCAACCTGCCGCCTGGCACCTACACGGTTGTGGCCTATACGGAATCCGAACTGGTCGGCGGCTATGTTTCGGGTGGGGGCGCAGCCTTGGCCCCCGTCACGGTCAAATCCGGAGAGATCACCACGGGGATCGATATCACCGCCTGGTTCCAGCCGGGAGGCGTTTCCTTCCCATCTGATCCTACGGGTTGGTAGTTGGTCACGCCAAACCGGGTTGATGGATGCCTACGCTTGGCGCGCAAGATGTGCGATCATTTGGTGGATGTAGCATACGGCTGAGGAGGAGCTTTATGGAGAAGAACGCTATTCGCCCGGGGGTATCATTTTCCGCTTTCTCGGTCAGAGATGTCTTATCCGCTCTTTTAACCGGCTCGATCATCGCTATCTTGGTGATCTTCCTGGAAGTATCCTTTGCTGCGATGGTCTTTTCGGGCGATTTGGAAGGATTGCTTTCGCAGGGGATTGGCTTTTTCCTGTTGGGCGCGTTGGTGATGGGCCTGATCTTGACCTTGACGAGTTCCTTTGTCCCCGTGATCCCCATCCCTCAGGATGCCCCCGCGGCCATTCTCGGGGTTGTGGCCACAACCATTGGAGCTAGCTTATCCGTCACGGCCCCCGAGCACGTTTTTGGCGCGGTGATTGCCGCGATGATGCTGGCGTCCCTTTTGACCGGAAGCGTATTCTGGTTGATGGGCAGGTTGAACCTGGGCCGCCTGGTCCGCTTCATTCCTTACCCCGTGGTGGGTGGGTTCTTGGGTGGCACGGGATGGCTGTTGGTGGTTGGCGGGCTTGGGGTGATGACCAACACCCCGCTGGGATGGGGGCTTTTCGACCCCGGCGTTCTGCTGAGTTGGCTCCCGGGTTTGCTCTTCGGCATCGCTTTGTTCGTCGTATCACGACGGTATGACCATTTTGCCGTGATGCCGGCGATGCTGTTGGGGGCTATCCTGCTTTTCTATCTCGTCTATTATCTTGGCAGCGGCTCTTTTGCTTCCCCCGCCCTGGATCAGTGGCTGCTGGGGCCTTTCCCCTCCGGGAGTTTGTTCCAACTGCCAATCCCCAGGGTCTTCACCGAGGGACATGTTGAGGTCGTGTTGGGCAGCAGCATCGAGCTTGGCACCATCGTGATGGTCAGCGTCATCTCTCTGTTGCTCAATGCCACCGGCCTGGAACTGATCGCCGGGGAAGACAGCAATTTGAATCGGGAGCTGAAAGCGATGGGGCTTGCCAATATCTTGTCCGGGATCGGCGGCAGCCCGCCCGGTTATCACGCCCTCAGTCTCTCCGCCCTGGGCAAGAAACTGGGGCCGGAAAGCCGCCTGGTTGGCGTCTTTTCAGCCCTTGTTCTCCTTTTTACGCTGTTGTTTGGCGCGGGGGCCTTATCTGTGTTTCCAAAGCTGGTAGCCGGTGGCCTGCTGATCTACCTGGGGATTTCCTTTCTCTTCGAATGGCTCTATCAGTCCTGGTTCAAACTACCGAAATTGGATTACGTTTTGATCTGGTTGATTCTGGTCACCATCGCCGTGGTTGGCTTTTTGCAGGGCGTCGCCGTAGGGATTGTGATCGCCGTGTTTTTGTTTGTGTTAGCGTACAGCCGGGTGGATGCGATTCGCCATGCGTTCACAGCGGCAAATTTCCAGAGCAATGTCATGCGGCCCCCGTTATATGAGCAGTTACTGCGCCAAAAAGGGGACGGTATCTGCGCTTTGGAACTGCAAGGCTTCATTTTCTTTGGCTCGGCCGATAGGATGCTGGGGCAGATTCGTGACCGGATCGAAGATCCCAACCGGCCACAGCTGCGCTTTTTGCTCCTGGATTTCCGCCTGGTTACCGGCATCGATTCTTCCGCAGCCCTCAGTTTTTCGAAATTGATTCAGTTGGCCGAAAAACAAGAAATCCAGGTTGTGTTTACCGATCTTCTCCCTCGGTTTGAGGATATCCTCGGGGAAGACGTGTTAACCAAGCCGCGCCGCTGCCCGAATTTGGATCAAGGTGTTAATTGGTGTGAGCAGCAGATGATCGATGTCTTCAATGAGGTTGGTTTGGTTGCGAAACCAAAGACGGTGATCCGGCTTATCGAAGAGAGCCTCGGCGACGAATCTGAAGAACGAGACTGGGTAGGTATGCTCCTGCCTTGTGATCGGCGAGAGCCCTCCAAACTGGCTTCCCGTTTGTTGCAGTACCTGGAGCCGGTAGGGGTCGAGGAAGGTACTTGTCTGATCGATGAAAACGAAGCCATCGCCGGTCTTTACTTTATCGAAGATGGCCAGGTGGAGGTTTCGTCATCCGGTGGGGATCGCTCAACAGAACAGACCAGGTTATTGGAATGCGGCACCGTTTTTGGCGAAGTCGATTATTATGCTAAACAAAAGGCGGGCGCTCGCTATGTGGCCCGCTGCCCCAGCCGTTTTTACTTTCTTTCGCTCGATAACATCGAACGCATGGAAAGCAAAGACCCGCAGTTAGCCTTTGCTCTCCATCACATCATTGCCGGAATCTTGAGCCGGAAGTTGATCCTGGCCTCCGACACGATCCAGGCGATGCGGAAGTAAGTTCGATATCCGGGTTACTGTATTGTGACATCATCGTAGGTCAAGGCATGTCTTGACCTACGGCTTGTTTAACGAAACGCAGGAGGCCAAGATTCTCGTTCTGTTACGAAGCGATGGAACGAGAAAAGCCAAGATCTGGCAAGCCTTGTTTTTGGGCTTCTGAAGATGTGGTTCTGAGAGTATAATTAAGCTAATTGATTCTCAAACCTTGCCCACCCTGGTGAAACGATGAAAATAAATCAAGTTCCCTTTGTGAAACTATTGCGAACCTTGCCCCTGGTCTTCCTCTTGGCGCTTTCGCTGGCTTGTACCGTGCCGCCGGTGTTGCAGTCGATCTTGCCCGGGGAAACGCCCACGCCGACCCTGCCACCCACCCCCACGCCGACCCCGCAGCCGCTGCCGCCCACCCTGGTGGAGACGCGCCCCCTCGCTGGGGCTAATTTTCCCCTCGATGGCACCGTGACGCTCTATTTCAGCCAGCCGATGGATCGCGCCTCGGTGGAGGCAGCTATCAGCGTGCAGGACGGTGGCTCAGAGACCATCGCGGGCCGCTTCAACTGGCTGGATGATGCCACCCTGGTCTTCGAGCCGGCGCAAGCCCTGCCGCCGTCCACATCCGTGACGATCGATATCGCCCCATCGGCGCGAGCAGCGAACGGTTTGAGTCTGCTAGGCCCCGTTCAAGTCTCCTATCAAACCGCCCCACCGTTGAAGGCGGTTCAATTCTTTCCCGAAGGCGGCCTGACGGAGATCGACCCCACCTCGGCGGTGGGTGTGGCCTTCAACCAACCCGTCGTGGCCTTGGGCGCCGATCCGGCCAGCCTGCCCGCAGCCTTGATCCTTGACCCGGCCCCGGCGGGACGCGGCGCATGGGTCAATACCAGCACGTACATGTTCTACCCCGACCCGGCCCTGTCCGGCGGCGCAAGTTACACCGCCCGCTTGAACCCGGACTTGGTTGCCAACACGGGCGCACACCTGGCCGCAGCGACGGAATGGCAGTTCAGCACCGCCGCGCCCTATTTGGTCTCGGTTGAACCGAACGAAGAGAGCGGCAGCATTCCCCTGGATGCCTCCTTTACCTTGCGCTTCAACCAGCCGATGGACACCGCCAGCGTCGAGCAATATCTCGCTCTGGTAGGCCCTAACGGTCAATCCGTTCCAGGCAATTTTACGTGGGAACAGAAGAACACCATCGTGACCTTCACCCCCACTGATTTGCTCTCTCGAGGCAGCAATTATCGCCTCGATCTGTCCGGCCAGACCCGGGCGCTCGGCGGCACCCCGCTGGGCAGCGATCACAGCGTTTCGCTGCGCACCGTGCCGGGTTTGATGCCCATCGCCACCGACCCGCTCCCGGGTGGAATCAAGCATACCTACCAGAGCGTGATGATCACCTTCAGCGGGCCGCTCGCCGAGCAAGATGATTGGGCCTCCTTCATCCAGTTCGATCCTCAGGTGCCTAACCTGAACGCCTGGTTGGGCGAAGACCGCCGCGTCCTGATGATCAACGGCTCCTTCACGCCGATGACCGACTACCGGCTGACCCTTTCAAGCCAGCTCTCCGATCCCTGGGGCAGCGCCTTGGGGATGGCATACCCTCTTTCTTTCCGCACCGCCTCGCTTGATCCCGAAGTGCGCGTCAAAACGGCAGGCCAAACATTCTTCCTGACCCCTCAGGAGAGCACCGTCGCTCTCCAGGCCACCAATCTGAACCGGCTGAACTTGGCTTTGGGCAGCGTCGCTTTCGAAGATTATTTGCGCTTCTTGCAGCCCGACGGCTACGAATTCCGCCAGAATTACCAGCCTGGGGAACAGCGCAGTTGGTCGATGGACGTGAATTTGCCCGGCGACCAGATCTACGATCTTTCAGTACCTCTCGTGCTGGATGATGGCGATGGTTTGCGTCCGGGGATTTATCATCTCCGCCTGGACTCGCCTGGCGTGGACTATCTGCCCGGCCCCTTTGTGTTGATTTCCAGCAACATTCATTTGACCTTCAAGCTTAGCCCCACCGAAGCCCTGGTCTGGGCCGTCGATTTGCGCACCAATTCCCCCGTATCCGGTGCGCCTATCGCCGTTCACGCCCAGGACGGCACCCTGCTGGGCAGCGGCACCACCGATCAGGACGGCGTCTTTCAGTCGCCGATCCCCTCGCAGGAGAATCTTTACGAGACGTATTACGCCGTGCTCGGACGCCCCGGCGATGAGAATTTTGCCCTGGGCCAATCGGATTGGAAGCAGGGCGTCGATGGCTACGACTTCGGCCTCTCGATGGACTTGACCGGCCCCAACCGCCATATCTATCTCTACACAGACCGCCCGATCTACCGCCCCGGCCAAACAGTCTCCTTCCGAGCCGTGGTCCGCCAGGCTTACAACGGCCGCTACACCCCCGCCAACGTGGAGTCTCTCCCGATCACCGTTTACGATCACGATAATCAGATCGTTCACCAGGACAATTATCCCCTCTCCGACTTTGACGCCGCCAACGGCAGCTTCCCCCTCTCCGAGCAGGCCCAGCCGGGCACTTACCAGATCAGCGCCGAGGGTGGCAGCGTTTGGTTCGATGTCGCCGATTACCGCAAGCCGGAGATCAATTTGCAGGTCGCCATCCCCGATCATCCCGATCAGATTCTCGCCGATGAGACCATCACCGGGGAGGTCAACGCCCGCTACTTCTTCGACGCGCCCGCAGGAGAATTGCCCCTGACCTGGCGTTTGTCCAAAAAGCGGGAGTATTTCTCTCTGCCGGGCTATCACGTCGGACCCGAAACCTACGCCTGGACGTCTGCCTTCTACTTTGGGGATCGCTTCTCGTTTTATGGGGAGACGGTCGACAGCGGGGAGGCTCGGACGAACGCACAGGGGCTCCTGACCATGCCGCTTGCGATTCCCCCCGAGGAGCAGACCCAGCGCTATACCCTGGAAGCGACGATCACCGACGAGAGCGGCTACCCCGTCAGCGGGCGCCAAACCTGGGCCGTCCATCCGGCGGACTTTTACATCGGCGTGCGCCCCGATACATGGCTCGGTCAGGCCGGGGAAGAGATCGTCTTTGAGGTCTTGACCGTCGATTGGAACAAAGAAGCCAGCCCTGACCGCGACCTGGTCGCCCGCTTCCGAGAGGTGACCTGGCGACGAGAAGAGCCCAGCGATCCGTATATACCGCCCGAACTGACACCGGACTACACCCCTGTGGCTAACACCGATTTCCGCACCGGCGCCGACGGGCTTGCCCGCTTGGCCTTCACGCCTCCCGAACCGGGCACCTACCAGTTAGACGTGCGCGGTGACGATGGCGCTGTCACCCAGATCACCCTGTGGATCGGCGGCCCGGGACAAGCCTCCTGGCCCAATTTGCCCAACCAGCGCCTGCGTCTCAGCGCCGATCAAGAAGCGTACACTCCCGGCGACACCGCCGAGATCTTCATCCCTAACCCCTTTGGTGATGGAGCCCAAGCCCTGATTACCGTCGAGCGCAGCATTGTCTCCCGCCACTTTGTGCTCAACCTCGATGATGCCGGCCACACGCTCTCGCTGCCTCTGTCCGAACAAGACGCGCCGAACATCTACGTCTCTGTGACCCTGCTTGGTCGCAGGGGAGAGCGGCATGATTTCCGCCAGGGCTATCTCAACCTGCCCGTCGAGCCGGTCGCCCAGGCCCTGGACGTCGAGGTCACTGCCATCCACGCCGGGGAGACGGTCACCTGCGAGAGCGGCGTCGATTGCTCCGATTACCTCGAACCGCGCCAGGATGTCACCATCGCCCTGCGCGTCACCGACGCGCAGGGTAACCCCGTTCAGGGTGAATTTTCTCTGGCCGTGGCCGATCTGGCTGCCCTGGCGCTGGCCGACCCCAACTCGGAGGATATCTTGGACGCTTTTTACGGCCAGCAGCCCCTCGGCGTCAACACCGGCATCCCCCTGACGCTCTACGCTCACCGCTTGGTCTTCATCCCCGGCGGGATGGGCGGCGGTGGCGACGAGATGCTGCCTCCCTTCGTGCGGGAGGAATTTCCCGACACGGCCTACTGGAACGCCGAGATCGTCACCGCTGCCAACGGTGAAGCTGAGGTGACCTTCACCCTGCCGGACAATTTGACCACCTGGCATCTGGATGTGCGCGGCCTGACCACCAATACCCGCGTCGGACAGGCCGAATCGCACATCGTCACCCGCAAGGAATTGCTCGTCCGCCCGGTCGCGCCGCGCTTCATGGTCGTCGATGACCACGTTCGCCTTGCCGCTGTCGTTCATAACAATTCTGAGAACGATGTCCAAGTCGATGTTGCTTTGCAGGCGGCCGGTTTCCGCCTCGATGATCCCGCAAGCGAGCTTCAAGCCGTGTCTGTGGCCGCGGGTGAGCGCCAGCGCGTCACCTGGTGGGGCACCGTGGAGGATGTCGAAGCGGTCTCGCTGGTCTTCTCCGCCTCGGGGCAAGATTCGGCGGGGACTCTGCTCTACCAGGATATGACCACGCCCGAGCAGGGCGATATCCCCGTGGTGCGGTACACGGCCTTGCAGAGTTTCGGCACTGCTGGTGTGCTGGATGCCGCCGGTGAACGCCTCGAGTTGATCAGCCTGCCGCGCAGTTACGATCCTGGCGCGGGCGATCTGGCGTTGAATCTCTCCCCGTCGTTAGCCGCGGCGATGACCGCCGGGCTGGACTCGCTTGAACACATGCCCTATGAATGCATCGAGCAAACCGTCTCGCGCTTCTTGCCCAACCTGGAGGCCTACCGCGCCGTCGAAACCATGGGCTTGGAATCGCCGGACTTGCAGGCCCGCTTGAACCGCACCCTCGATGCCGGGGTGGAGCGTTTGACAAACACCCAGAACGAAGATGGCGGCTGGGGCTGGTGGCAGGGCGGCGAGAGCGATGCTTACATCACCGCCTATGTGCTCTTTGGCTTGAACCGAACAGCGGAAGCGGGCGTCTTCGTCGATGAAGATCTGATCCAATCTGCCACGGATTATTTGTTGGCCACGCTGCCCACGCCCGAGATGGTCACCCAGGGTTGGCAGTTGGATCGTCTCGCTTTTGAGTATTATGTCCTGGCGCAAGCGGGCGTGAACGGATTTGCCGGACCTGAAAGTTTATACTCGATCCGTGACCAACTCAACCCCTGGGCCCAGGCGATGCTTGCCCTGACCCTGGAGACGTTCTCCCCCGGCAACGACCGCGCCCGCACGCTGCTGGCCGACCTAGAAGCTGCGGCGATTCGCTCGGCGACAGGCGTTCATTGGGAAGGGGGCGGCAATAGGCGAAACATGGAGACAGCCGTGTTCAACACGGCTGCGGTGGTGCATGCCATCGCCCAACTCGATCCGGCTTCGACAACCTTGCCCGACGCGGTCCGCTATTTGATGAATCACCGCGATGTCCGTGGCGCCTGGGATTCCACCTACGAGACCGCCTGGACGCTGATGGCCCTGACCAGGTTCATGCAGGGTACCGGTGAGCTGGCCGGAGATTTCGATTTCTCCGCCTCGGTCAATCAAACTATGCTGGTGCAGGGGCAGGCAGGCGGGGACACGCGCCTCAACGCGGTGACCTCGTCTCTGTCGGTTGTGGAACTTTATCCGGACTATCCCAATGCCTTGCGGGTCCAGCGTGACGAAGGCCCCGGACGCCTTTACTATACGGCTTACTTGAACGTGGCCCGTCCCGTCGGCGATGTGCCGCCCCTGGATGCGGGCATCAGCGTGGAGCGGAGCTACCAGCCCTTCGCCGTCGAAGATGATGAATTTGCTCCGGTTTCCGTTTCCTCCGCCGCTGTGGGCGAGATGCTCCAGGTCCATCTCGCCCTGACCCTGGAGAACGAAGCCTATTACCTGGCCGTGGAAGATCACATCCCTGCCGGGGCCGAAATCTTGGACGCCAACTTGAAGACCAGCCAGCAAATCTTCGAAGAGCCCGAACTCACCTATGACCCCAGCAAGCCATTCGAGAACGGCTGGGGCTGGTGGTACTTCAACGCCCCCCAAGTCTACGCCGACCGGATTGCTTGGTCTGTCGATTATCTCCCCGCCGGAACCTACGAGCTGACCTACACGATGACGCTCAATCAGCCGGGGCAATATCAGGTTTTGCCGGCGCGGGCCTGGCAGTTCTACTTCCCTGAGGTGCAGGGCACCAGCGCAGGGATGGTTTTTGAGATTGTTGAGTGATGAATAGCAGGAAGCGCGTTGCTAAAAGCAACGCGCTTCCTTGAAAAAACCGTTGTTTTGCGCGTTTTCCCCAATCCTTGTAAAATCAACCCATGATGAGCAGCACACAAATCAACATCCCCACCATCTGCACCAGCGACATCGTCCGGCCCACGCTTGTGGAGGTCAACTTGACTCGCCTGGCGGAAAATTTCCATGCCATCCGCGAGCATGTCTATCCTGCCAAGGTGATGCCTATCCTCAAGGCCAACGCTTACGGGCACGGCCTTGTGGAAGTAGCAAGATTGATGCAGTCTCTGGGGGCGGATTACATCGGCGTTGCCATGCTTGAGGAGGGTATTCTCTTGCGAGAAACGGGGATCACTACGCCCATCCTGATCTTGGGTGGCATTCTGGGCAACCAGGTACCTCATTTCATCGAGCACGATTTGACCATTTGCGCTTCCTCCATCGAAAAGCTCTGGCAGGTGGACGAAGTCGCCGAGCAATTAGGCACCAAGGCTAAGGTTCATCTCCTCATCGATACAGGCATGGAGCGGATCGGTGTGCATGATTACAACGCCGAGGGCTTGTTGGAGACCTCGGTGCGTTGCAAACACATTGATGTAGATGGAATCTTTTCCCACTTTGCCAACGCCGACGTGGCCGATCTCAACCACGCTCACTTGCAGCTGGAACGTTTTGAAGAAGTCTTGTCCTTCTACGAGAAACACGATTTGCCCGCCCCGCGTTTGCGACACATGGCGAATTCTGGTGCCATTTTGCAGCTGCCGGAGGCTCATTATGACCTGGTTCGGCCTGGTCTGATGCTTTATGGCGTTTACCCCTCCCCGGAGGTGAAGCGCACGGTGACGGTGAAACCGGCATTGAGCTGGAAGTCGCGGGTGGTCTATTTCAAGGTAATTAAGCCGGGCCGCCCGGTGGGGTATGGTTCCACCTGGCAGAGCGAGGAAATGGTCCGGGCGGTGACCGTGCCGGTGGGGTACGGAGACGGTTACTTCCGTTCCATGTCGGGACAGGCACACGTGATCATCCGCGGAACCAGCTATCCGGTGGTGGGACGAATCTCCATGGATCAAATCGTGGTCAACATCGGCTGGGACAGCGCCTACAACGACGATGAGGTTGTGCTCATCGGCGAGATGGATGGCGAGTCCATCACGGCGGAAGATTTAGCCGCCTGGGCGGGGACAATCCCTTACGAGGTGCTGACCAACATCAACACCCGCGTCCCGCGGATTTATGTTCGTTCATCAAAATGATCCAGAACACGTCCTAATCCTGGTATAATATCAGCATGCAATTGATGGATAAATTTCACGTCCAAGAAAATCGCTATTATTCCCGTCCGTAGGGACGGGGCAAATTGACCGCGTTCCTACTGCGCTCTCACGTTGAGGGCGCGTTTTTGTTTATCGAAGGAGAAGTTTATGCAGAAGATGACGATTGACGAACAAGTTGCCCTTTTGATGCAGGGTACCGAATACGGAGATGAGAATCTCAAACAGGCGATGGCCCACGAGTTGCGCGAGCGGTTGGTGAAGGCCGAAAAAGAAGGCCGCCCGCTGCGGGTTTACTGCGGCTTCGATCCCACCGCCTCAGATTTGCACCTCGGCCACACGGTGCCGATCCGCAAGCTGCGCCAATTCCAGGAATTGGGCCATGAGGTCACCTTTTTGATCGGGGATTTCACCTCCTTGATCGGCGATCCCTCCGACAAGGATAAACTCCGCCCAATGTTGACGCCTGAGCAAGTCCAGGCCAACGCCCAGACCTACGCCGAGCAGGCGTTCAAGATTCTCGATGTTGACAAGACGATCATCAAGCACAACACGACTTGGTTGTCGGAGTTGACCTTCGAAGACCTGATCGAGATCGGATCGAATTTCACCGTGCAGCAATTCTTGACCCGCGAGAATTTCCGCAAGCGTTTCGATAAGGGCGACCCGATTTATTTGCACGAATTCTTCTACGCCTTGATGCAGGGATTCGATGCCTACAATTTGCGCGCCGATGTGCAGGTTGGCGGCACGGATCAATTGTTCAACATTGTCACCGCGGCCCGCAAGCTGATGAGCGCCAAAGGTGCTGATCCCAACATTGGCATTATCATGGGCATCCTGCCGGGGACAGATGGCGAAGTGAAGATGAGCAAGTCCCTGGGCAATCATATTCCCATTCTGGCAGAACCCAAGGACATGTACGGCAAGGTGATGAGTATTCCCGACTCGGCGATGGGCGATTACTTCCGGTTGGTGACCCGCTTCACGCCGGTCCAAATCGAAGCGATCGAGACAGATTTGGCTGCTGGTGACGTCCATCCGCGTGATGTCAAGATGAAGCTGGCCCGTGAGATTGTCGCCATTTACCATGATGAAGCCGCCGCAAAGAAGGCTGAGAAATCCTTTGTGCGCGTCTTCCAGAAGAGCAAATTGCCCGAGGATATGCCCGAGTACAAGCTTCAGGCGGACCAAACGGTCCTAGACGTGCTCTCCGATAGCGGCCTCGTGCAGAGCCGCAGCCAAGGTCGTCGGATGCTTAAACAGAATGCCGTCAGCCTGGATGGAGAAAAACTCACCGAACCCTTCGATCCCTTCCCCGGGCCGGGTGTGTTGAAGGTGGGCAAACGCCGCTTCTTACGAGTCGTTGCCTAAAACGCGGACTTCGCATCAGCGTTTGTCCTTTGGCCTCGTAATCTGCGAGGATTTGTTCGATTTTGGGCAAAGAAGATAATCACAAAAAAGAATAGAATCAGAAAAATTCACCGCTGAGCCACAGAGTGCGCAGAGATTTGATTTAAAAGAGTCAAAAACAGCGTTTTTCTCAGCGTTCTCTGTGTCTTGGTGGTAAATTTAGCTTCATGTGCCCCAGTCTTAACAATTAACCACAGATGAACACAGATCAATTGGATGCAGAGATTAGAAAATCACTGATTGGGGTCTACACCCCGTACTCAAGGAGTAAAATACATATGCAGGGCATATGAAAGAAGAGTACAAGATGTGTAGAGATGAAAACACGAACGTCGAGCGACTGGCTTCAAGAGAAGACTCCGAAGAAGTTGGTGACCAATCATTTACGGCAACGGTATAAATTTAGTCCGGCGGTGGCAGAGGCACTCAGTGAGGATCTGCAACTGCTCTCGAACCGAATGAATGGTGGTTCGCAGTTGACGGATGGCCAGGTTCTCTATCCGGCGGTCAAGGCTGAGGAACCGGCAG
>CAZXXW010000081.1:0-16037 GCA_964644835.1 uncultured Anaerolineales bacterium | reverse complement strand
CGGGCAGGAGATTCTCATCAAGAGCGGTATTGATCAAGGTTTGCACGCGCCCTGCATGGGCTTCGTCCTGCTCTTCCTTCCAAATCGACCAGAATTTCTTGGGGGTGTCGGTGGTTGCATAGGCGGCATGGTTGGTGCTGACGGCCATCAAGACTTGGGCATAGGCAAATAGGGGGCGGATTTCCCCTTCCTTCTGGTTGCGCAACATCTGGCTGATCGCTTCTTCGTGGGGCAGGCCGCCGTCTTTGACGTTCAGGTCGGGGCGTTTGCACTCGATGACCACAAAGGGGATTCCGTTGACAAAGCAGACCAGGTCGGGGCGGCGGGTTTTGTGGGAGCGCTCACGCTCGACGACGAGCTCCTCGGTGACGTGGTAGACGTTGTTTTCAGGTTTGTCCCAATCGATAAAGCGGAGGGAATAGTGGCGCGTGTCCCCCTGGATGGTTTGGGGCAGGGAGATGCCCAGGGTGAGGATTTCGTAGATGCGCTCGTTGGTGTGGGTGAGTCCATCGTTGAGGCTGATGTCGGTCAGGCGGCGGATCGCTTCGGTGATCGCAGATTGGCTGAAATGGTGCTGCTCCCCTTTGTAGCTGAAGCGGTTGTGTTCTCAGAGCCAGGGTTCTACGATATCGGTGAGCACGACGTTGCGCTCACGTCCGTCACGCAGGGACAGGGCCTGGTCGGGAGTCAGGTATTCGTAACCCAGGTTGATCAGCAGTTGGGCGGCGGGGATTTGGGCGATCAGTTCTTCGCGGTAAGAGGGCATTTGATCCTGCTCTTTCAAGGAGGCGCGGTCAACAGAAGTGCGGAGGGTGAGCGTGGTTTCCCCATAGGATGTGATTAATCCACCAAGATAAGTGTTTCGCCTAGGTCGTGTAACTCATGGATGAAGTCATCGACACGGGGTGGCTTGATCCAGCGGATGACGTCGTAATCGGCTTTGGAGGCGCTCAGCAAGACCCTGGACAGATCTGCCGGGAAGATGCCTGCCGCTTTTCCTTGCGCCCCGGTGATGGCCTGGGTGATCGAAAGGTTCATCTGACAACAAAAACCCCATACATCCGCTAAATCTTTTGGCTCCTCCCGGGTGATCAAGGCGGTCAGCTTGTTGGCCAGGATGTTTTCGGCGCTGTCGAGTTTGCCCAGGGTGGGATGATTGGTCACTTTCCCCACGTGAGAAGGCACATCGTTGATCAACTCTAGCTTAAGCGCGATCTCAGGTCGGGTGAGATTCAAGCGTACAAAACGATCGTATCGAGAGAGAATTTCCAGTTGCCAGTCCCCGCTTGAACGCAATCCCTGGATGACCCGATCGGCCCAGAGGCTGAAATTGGGATCATCATTGACGAAAAAATCGAGATCATCCGAATAACGATGGTTCAAATAGCCGCGTGAGGCTGCTGTGCCACCGGTCAGATAGAATCCGGTCTCGCGCTGAGCGATGATTTGGAGGACATCATCCTGGAAGGGGTAAAGCTGCTGTTGATAGAAATCGTCACTGACAGACATAATGCCCTTATTGGGATAGCAGTTCGGGGTGGTGTTCGGGTAACCAGCTTGCCAGAAAATCGAAGCCCCGCTTCCGGCTCTGGCTGCGGATGTGCTCCCGCCAACGCGGCCAGCCTTCAATCAGGCGGCGGTATCCCAGCAGGCGGATGATGTCGGGATAGGTGCCATATTCCAGCAGCCGGACGGCGGCCCAATCTTGATCCAGACGGCCAAAAGTCAAGTTGCCCGTCAGGATGGCTCGAAAGTCGCTTTCGCTGATGTCGTAGTCCCAGATATATGCTGAGCGGTTTGGCATGGTTGTTTTCGCTATCGATATGGACGTGATGGATTGATCTAATTATATACCATCCTGGAAGGGCAAACACCTTGAATGGGCAGTTCTTCACGTAAGAAATAGCAGACACTTTTAGTTGGTATCCTTTTGTACTTTGCTTTCTATTGCTAGAAAACCTCGATAAACCCTCTTAGCCCAACTTAGCTCTAACCGGTAGTAACGTTTCAGCAATATCCAAAATGATATTGCAGCAAGGTATATCCCCGTTATTATTTTCCAATAATCAGAAATTTGGAAAATGTAAATAAGCCGATAAAAAGTGGGACAGGTAACAACAAGCTTTCAGTGAGAGACATTAAGTCTCGCATACGCACTGCATGTTTGGCAGCTTCGTTTCCATATTCCAGTAAATATGTTCTCATAGGGGAAAACAATAAATTATGTTTAGGTATATTCTCAAAGAAATGGGGGGGACATGTAGCTGAAATATCCAAATCTTGTTTTCGCGGGTATGGAAACCCCGGCTACGTAAATGTTTCCCCAAAATAATGAGAAGATACAATCTTCCGCTGAAAAGTGTTAAAGAAATCTTAAAGTTCCAGTTTTTAGCGATTGCTCACCAAACGCCTTCTAAGGTTGTATGGTATCATTTTAAACTGGATAGTCTCACATTATGGTTATTTATATGCATGCCATCGTTGAGACTTTTTTATCAAGTTTTAGCGGTACTTAACGTGAAGCCGCCATAAGACCATCTAAAAGAGATTCTATCGGGTTGATCGGTAATGACTGACCAAGCTTTTTTCATTATTTTGTTCGCATTTGGCCTGGTTGCTTCGTCTGTGGGCGTTCTGCTTGCAAAGCGGTTGATCGTCATGATCTCGGTGCTTGGATTGGGCAGCCTGTTTCTATCTATGATTTTCTTTCTCTTCGATGCGCCCTTCGCGGGCGCGTTTGAAGTCAGTGTTGGAGCAGGATTAATCAGTGTCTTGTTCGTGATTGCTACCAGTCTGACCAGGGAAACAGGAGGGTCTGACAAAGATGTCTCGTAATCGTTGGGCAAGTCTACTTGGAATTCTAATCTTGCTTCTCATCGGATGGGTTGCATTCTATCTACTTAATCCCGGGGCTGTTGAGGTCGAATCAACGGGCTTCAAAGAGTGGATGTGGGAGTACCGCAGTCCGGATATATTGGTGCAGATGGCATTGGTGTTTGCAGGGGCTCTTGGCATTGCTGCAATTTTACCTATAGAGAATGAAGATGAATGATCTCCTGCTCCCCTCGGGTGTTGTCATATTTTTACACAGTTGTGCCGTGCTGGTCTTTTTGCTCGGCTTACTGTGTTTCTTTCTCCGTCGTGATTATGTCCGTCAGATCGTTGGGCTTAAACTAATGCTCCAGGGGGTCTCATTGGGCTTGATCATTACGGGATGGGAAAAGAACGCAATGGACCTTCCACAATCCATTGTTATTTCGGCATTGATTATTGAAGCAGTTGTGATAGGTATGGCTCTGACGATGATTATTCATATTGCTCACCATCCAGAAGCTGAAAAAGGTTTCTTTGCTACTTTAAAACCGCTTCGCCCCAAAGACGATGGATAACTTGACAGTTCTTACGGCTTCCCTGCTTTTCTTTTTGCCAATAGCCTGTGGAATAGTTTTTATTGTTAAAACCCACCAGGTTAGGTCGTTTTTCACAGTTCTGCTGTCAATTATCGTTCTCTCCCTGCTTTATTTATTCATAAAAGGCGCGTTTACGCTCAGGACGCGATTGGTCTTTCTGGGGGAACCGCTTTGGTTAAATATCTCCCAAACCCCAACAGTCCTGTTCTTGGTCACCGCACTGACGTTGTGGTTGCTGATGTTCGCAGGACAGCGGCAACAAGAAGAGCTTTCCCGATTCGATACTGTTCTTCTTGCCTTCTCGTTAGCTTTTGGTTATGCTGCCTTCTTCAGTGGTCAATTTCTAATGCGGTATATCTCGCTGGAAATTGTCGGTTTAATAGCCGCGCTCAGTGCGCTTGATTGGGCTGAAGATCAATTCCCCTTTGGTCGTTTTCGTGTTGTCTTCATCGTTCTGCGTCTAGGGGATCTCAGCTTGTTGATTTCCATTTTGCTTCTCCGGGTATATAGCGGCACGCTCAATATCGATGAGATGATCAAGGCGGCCGTGGAATTGCCGGTAGATCGGCAGGTCTGGATTCTGGCGGGCGCTCTGGTGGCTGTTGCAATCAAGCTGGCTGTCTGGCCGTTCTGGACGTGGCTGGGCTGTACGGAGAGCACAAAACAGCGCCCGGTATATTGGATTCCAGCAATTCTTGTGCCCTCTCTGGGTATGTATCTTCTCTATCGTTTTGTCCCCATCATTCAATCTCAGGCGGCTTATCAGACATCACTGGCGGCGTTGGCTATGGGTATCTTGATTGTTTCCTTGATTTCGCACCGTCCCAATCAGGCCCAACCCTCTCGATTTCTTGTTATCAGTAATATGATGGGAGCGATGCTGTTTTTCGGCGCGGCTTCCGGTTCATCCAATGCATTGTTTCTTTATTCCTCTGGTTTCCTCTTTTTCCGATTGATCCTGATTTTACAGGATCGTGGGCATGTCCGCATATCGCAGCGTGGCGCTTTGTTTCTGCTGCTGGTTGTACACGCCCTTCCTGTATTTTTTCTACTTCAGGAAGCTACTCTGCTGTTTAGCCTGGGGTGGGCGCTGTCAACTGGCGTGATCATTGCCGGGCTCAAACGTTTGAGATTGTTATCGCCCGGTGAGGCCGGCGTGAAACGCCAAGCGGGCTGGGAAGCAGCCCTGAACGGAAGCCGAACAGAGATACTGATGACCAAACTTGCCCGGTGGGTGAATCAGAATCTGGAGATCGGACTGATAGACCACAACGTCAAAAGCTTTGCCGGTGCCATCAAACAAACAGCAGGCTGGCTCTATTCACATGTTGAGCAGACATTCGATCATTATTGGGAAGGTGTTGAACGATTGATGATGAGCATTTCCAGGTTGACCCTGGGGCAAATTGAGCAGGCCGGGGTTGACAGAGTTGATGCTTGGCTTCGCAATTTGGTACATTATCTTGGAGAGCGTGAAAAAAAGGCCAGCGAAAACCCATTCCGCTGGGATCTTCTTTGGATCCCGTTCATGTTAGCTGTTGTTCTTATTATTCTATTAACCTAGCAGATCGGAGAAGCCCATGAAATTTACTGAGTTGTTATTGCCAGGAATCATTCTTCTTCCGGTATCAGGAATAATTCTGTTGCTACTTTGGCGTAACGCATCCAAAACGCAGGCAGCCATCGTCGGCATCATCAGTGAGGGGTTTGCCTTGATCATCCCCTTAATTTTGTTGGCACAATTGAAAACAGGACAGCCTATATCTTTTTCTGTTCCCTGGATCGCAACATTGGGAATCTCGTTTAGCTTGGAGCTGAATTGGCTTTCGCTGATCTTTCTTCTCACAGAAGTTCTCGTCACGCTGGCTGCAATGGTTTATTCGCTGGGCGAAAAAACCGGAGAAAAGGCCAGCAGTTACTATTATTCCCTGCTGATACTTTTCAGCTTGGGAATGTCTGGAACCACATTGGCGGATGACGTTTTTCTCTTCTATGTGTTCTGGGAATTGATGCTGATTGCCTCTGTCCTGTTGATTCTGATTTGGGGCAGCGGGGATGACAGAGGACGTGTCGCGCTGAAGTACTTCATCATCACCCATATCGGTTCCCTGCTAGTGTTGGTCTGTCTGATCACGTTGCATGTCCAGACCGGCACGGCCAGCCTGGCAGAACTGACCCAGAAGGCAGGCTCACTTCCACTCGGCATGCAAACATTCCTGACGCTTTTTTTCCTGATTGGCTTCTGTGTAAAAATGGCGATTTTTCCTTTGCATATCTGGCTGCCGGATGCGCACACTGTTGCTCCCATGCCGGTTACGATTGTGCTCGCAGCGGCCATGCTTGCCATGGGGACCTATGGCATTCTCAGGTTCCCCATCGCTCTTTTCCCTATCGAAACCATTCAGCCTTTTGCGATCTGGATGATGGTAGCCGGGGTTGTTTCAGAAATTTACGGCGCTTTGATGGCGTTGGCTGAAAATCACGTTAAGCGCATTATCGCTTACAGTTCGGTTAGCCAGATGGGGTACATTCTCTTTGGGCTAGGTTCGCTGACAGAACAGGGAATGGCGGGAGGGGTTATGCATGTTGTCTATCACGCCATCGTCAAAACCTTGCTTTTCATGGCGGTTGGGATCATCCTGAAAGCCACGCGAGAGAAATATATCCACAAGCTGGGAGGTCTGGCCAAACTGCTGCCGGCAACCTGCGTATGCACAGCCATTGGGGTGCTGGGGATATCCGGTATGCCTCCCCTGGGCATTTTCAACAGCGAATGGATGATTTTTGCAGGCGGATTTCAATCCGGTTATCCGGTATTTCTTACTGTCATTTCCTTGATCGGGTCTTTGTTCACTGTTTTCTATGGCCTGAGGTTCTTTGGTAAAATTTTCTTTGGTGAATTAAGACCGATCGATTCAATAGGTAATCCCAAGAAGGCACTCCTGGTGCCCACCATCGCTGTGACCGTATTCTTGCTTATCGAGGGGTTGGTGCCTGCTCCGCTGCTTACTTGGGTGATGCGGGGACTGGCCACTGTCTTCGGGGGGGTATCCTGATGAGTGGTTCGTTCAGCGTTGTGCTGCCAATTGCGATCATGGTTGGTGGAGCATTCGCAATTACTCTCATTACCATGCTTTTCAGACTCAAGAATAGGGTTGAGGCTGTCCTGACAACGCTGGTATTGCTGATAGCTCTGGCCGCGCTGATCAAGATGGCGGGTAGTGTGCTGGACCCCAATCAAGTAGCCTCGTCTTTTTATGGGTTTGTTGATGCAGATGGCATTCTCTTCAAAATTGATTATGTCGGCGTATTTCTTGTTTCTACGGCGATCCTGGTTGGAATATTCATCAGCATCTATTCGGGGAAATACCTCTCCCGCGATCATCGATTTGTCCTCTACTATCCTCTGATTCTCCTGACCATGTCCGGGTTGTTAGGCCTGTTTTTTTCTGAAGATCTCTTCAACATCTTTTTATTGGTAGAGTTGACGACCATAACGATCAGCGCTCTGATCGCTTTTCGCTATAAACGGGAAGATTCGGTCAAGGCAGGCTTTAAGTACCTGATTATGAGCAGTCTGGGGGCCATGTTCATGATGTTGGGTATCTATTTCACGTACCGGAGCAGCGGAAGTTTGGCCCTTTCAGTAATATCCGCTGAGTCCGATTTGTTTACAAGGATCGGTGCAGGATGTTTTCTGATTGGGTTCTGGATAAAGGCCGGGGTGGTGCCGCTGCACACCTGGGTGCCGGATGTTTACAGTAAAGCACCCAGTGCGGTAAGTGGCTTGCTGGCAGGCGTGATGTCGAAGGGAATGTTATTCCTGGCGCCTACCTTTTGTCTTCAGTTAGGGATGTCCTACTCGGAACTAGGCCTGTTTTATATTCTCTTTGCGTTTATGAATATGCTCCTCGGCTCTATCCGTTTACTTAGACAGGAAAACCTTCGAAGGTTTCTTGCCTATTCTTCGATTGCCCAAACCGGATACCTGATGTTCACATTAGGGATCGGTTTCCTTTATCGCTTGGAAGCAGCTTTTACCGCTGGCCTGTTCCTTTTCATTTCCGTTGCGGTGATGAAGAGCCTGGCTTTCCTGGCAATGGGCGTTTATGAATATTATCTCCATTCAAGTGATGTTGAAGATTTGAAAGGTGTCTACCGCTGGATGTCCCTCCCGGCAGTTACCGCCAGTATTGCGCTGGCTGGGTTAGCAGGGATCCCTCTTCTGGCGGGTTTTAACGGAAAGTGGCTGGTTTTTTCGGCTGTACTTACCTCGAGCGATCCGCTTGCTTTGGTGGGGTTGGCATTGTTCCTTTTGAGTTCGGTGATCGGCCTGGGTGGCTATTTGCCCATGCTTGCAGTCCAGTTTCGATCGTCAAATGCAGATCGATCTGCGATGGCCGCCGCCCATACACAGGTTAGCATTTCAGTGTGGATGGCGCTCCCTCTGATTAGTCTGGCCGCGTTGGTCGTGCTCCTTGGTGTTTACCCCTCACCATGGTTGCGCCTGATCAACCGGATAATGGATTGGGTCACAGTATTATGAAAAATTTACTCCTAAGTATTCCAGCGACGTTTCTGTTCTTTGTTGTCCTTTTTACGCTTTTATATCTGCTTCTGATCCGATTCTCTGCTAAAGGGGAGGATCATCCTGAGAAATATCTGCCTTATTCGGGCGGTCAGCAACTTCCTCCAAGACAAGTGCGGCTTTCATACCAGGCATTCTTTAGAATTGGTTTGTTGTTTGGGATTTTGCACGTATCAGCTCTGATGATTTCCACACTGCCTCTGAAACCAAGTATGATGGGCATTGGTATACTTTACCTCGCAGGTATTTCGATCAGCGCCTTTGTGTTAGCAAAAACTAATTTTACCTAAATCTGGAGACAGCTATGTTCAAGAAAGCTATCGATAGTGTCTATAAATGGGCTCAGAAGAATTCTATCTGGGTTATCAATTTCAATACTGGCGGATGTAACGGCTGCGATATTGAAATCCTTGACCTTCTTACACCCAGGTATGATGTCGAGCGGCTGGGGATTCTGGCTGAGGCCTCACCCAGGCATGCGGATGTGCTCTTATGCACCGGCCCGGTCACCCGGCAAGCGCGATCAGGGTTATGGCAGATCTATTCTCAGATGCCCTCGCCAAAATGGGTTGTAGCCATTGGTAGTTGCAGCAATACCGGTGGAGTCTTTTTGGGGAGCGAAACAGTCTTAGGAGGTGTGGATAGCGTTCTTCCCGTCGATATATATATTCCGGGATGTCCATGCCGGCCCGAAGCGATCATCGAAGGGCTGCTCAACTTAATTGAAGGGATTTGAATATGAATATGATTGATATGGACGCATTGTGTCAAGCTCTTGAGCGTGAGATCGATCAAGCCTGCATTCGGCAGGATACAATTAAAAATGAGGTCGTTATCGAAATCCCTGCCGAGAAACTCCATCAAATCTGCAGCCTTTTACTGAATCAATTCGATCTTTGCCACCTTACTACGATCACAGCCCAGCAGCGTGCAGATGACACCGACCATCTTGAAGTGCAGTATAATTTTTGGAAAAAGGGAGGCTTCACGATTTTGACCACGCTGGAGCAGGAGTCACCGGTGTTAAGGTCCCTCACGGATCTAATCCCAGGAGCGGATTTTTATGAGCGAGAGGTTGCCGAGATGTTTGGCATCCAGTTCACCCATCGCGTAGAGACGCCGCCTTTGCTTCTTCCTGATGATTGGGACGCCGATCCGCCCATGTTGCAAAGAGAGGAATCACCATGACGGATAAAATTACAATCCCCATTGGCCCCCAACACCCCTTGCTGAAAGAACCATTGAGATTGAATATCGATATTTCTGGAGAGCAGGTTCTCAGTGGTGTCTTACGCCTGGGTTATGTCCATCGGGGTATTGAGAAACTGGCACAGAGCAGAAATTACAATCAGAATGTTTCGCTGATCGAACGAGTCTGTGGCATCTGTTCTCATGTGCATACGACAACCTTCTGTCGAGCTGTTGAGGCCTTGTTGGGCATCGAGATTCCTGAACGGGCAAACTACATCCGCGCTCTCATGTGTGAACTTGAACGCATTCACAGCCATTTACTCTGGCTGGGGATTTTGGCAAAGCATATCGGCCTGGACATGGTGTTTATGCATACCTGGCACGATCGCGAGTTGGTTCTGGATATGATGGAGGAATTATCCGGAGGCAGGGTCGCCCATGCTGCCAATCAAATTGGTGGTGTCAGGTTCGACCTTGACGAAGAGCATGGCCCGATGATCGAATCCACCGTCCAAAAGTTACATGGCCAATACGAGCAGCTTTTGGATATTCTTGCACATGAAACCACACTGATGGCAAGGACGCAGGGCGTGGCGCCGCTCTCAGCCGAAGAGATGAAAAAATACTGTGTCGTTGGGCCGGTTGCCAGGGCTTCCGGGGTCGATATTGATTTGAGACGAGATGATCCCATGCCGCCCTACAATAAACTTGATTTTCAGGTTATCACCCACCATGACGGAGATGCCTGGTCCCGGACGTACGTCCGCCTTCAAGAGGTTCGGCAGAGCCTGCATTTATGCGAACAGATCATCGATGACATTCCGGAAGGCCCGGTTTCCGTTCGTGCTCGCCGTAAAGTGCCGGCCGGGGAGGTTGTCATGCGTTCGGAAGCACCGCGTGGAGAGGTATTCTATTATTTGCGCAGTGATGGCAGTGAAAACCCGGCGCGCTTGAAAATCCGCACCCCGACGTTACCGGCGTTGGCCATTCTGCCGAGACAGTTGTCGGAAATTCATGTTGCGGACATTCCGGTCGTCCTGGCTGGTGTCGATTTATGTATCGCTTGTGCTGATAGATAAAGGGATCACGTGGCAGAATCGTTGTTTTCTTTACTCATATTTCCTGGTGTAGTCTTCTATTTGGTTTGCAGCTGGTTCTTTGAATGGTTCGACCGCAAATTACAGGCAAGATTCCAGCGCAGGGTCGGGCCGCGCTGGTTTCAACCCCTGGCAGATCTGCTCAAACTTTTCAGCAAAGAAGATCTGCTGCCCACTGGTGCCAACGAATTTGCCGCCGCGGCCTTGCCGTTGGTCTCGCTGTGAGCAGTCCTTACAGCCGGGATCTACGTGCCGATAGCTGGATTCAGCCCGGCTTCCTTCGAGGGCGATCTGATTGTCATTGTGTTCCTGTTGAGTGTTCCTACGCTTGCTTATTACCTTGCTGGGGTTATCTCTGTAGGAATTTACAGTTTGTTGGGAGGAGGGCGGTCCCTGCTCCAGTTCTTTTCTTATGAAGTTCCCCTTCTGCTTGCTCTTAGCGGTCCAGCCTTGATGGCTGGCTCCTGGTCGATACAGGGCATCGCTTCAGCCCAGCTTGTGATGGGGCCGTTTGTCTTGTTTCAGCCTCTGGGATATATTCTCGCTGTGGTTGGCCTGATTGGGAAATTAAAGCGCGACCCACTCGACATTCCAAAGGCCAAATCAGAAGTGATAGCGGGGTCGCTTACCGAGTTTACCGGCGTGAAACTGGCATTTTGGAATACGGTTGTCAATATTCAAGCTGTGGTTGGAATATTTCTGCTGGTTAACCTCTATTTCGGCTGGTCTGATATCGCCACCCCTCTTCTTGCCATTGCGGTTTTTTTCCTGGAAAGTGCCCTCATGATGGTTATGTTGAGTACTGCCAGTGCAGTGTTTGCCCGCCTGCGGATTGACCAGTTGGCCGATTTCGGATGGAGAGTCCTCGTCCCCTTGGCTCTGGTTCAACTTTTAGCCGTCATTTTGATGGGAGCGTGACATGGCGTGGTTGAAAAAGCGTTTAGCGCTTCTCTTCTCGCTGCTGGATGCATTAATCCGAGGAGAAGAGACGGTCAGCTATCCTGAAACCGAATTAGAGCTTCCCAACGGCTTTCGGGGAGCCATTCAACTGGATCCGGAAAAATGCACCGGCTGTGGCTTATGTGCCCGGGACTGCCCGGCGAACGCACTGGAATTGGTCAAAGAATCAAAGTCCAATTATAAATTAGTTTACAATCCGGCTCGCTGTGCCTACTGCGGACAGTGTGAGCTATCTTGCCATCGCGGGGCGATTTCTCATTCAAACCAGCTTACCGGTTCAACAAGGAATCCAGATTCAATTGTTGTGATCCTCAAAGACCAAAAGGAGTAAATTTCACCACCCTGCGGATTGCCCGAAATAGCTGGTTCCCACGCCTCGAGCTAATCCAGCAGTGTTGAAATCCACCCTCTCCCCCGCCGAGAAAAATGGTACACTAAAGATGTCCAATAAGTCGATCCAATCGGTGAACCGTCTTTGAAAGGGGCAAATGTTAAAGGCTGGTGATCGTTTTTCGTCAAAAGAATTTGGAGGTTATCTGTAATGCCTGAAAAATCCATTCAAGTGATCGAGCAAGAGGAGATGCGCTATCTGGAAGTACCTGTTGAAATTCCGGTGCAGCGCTTGGTCGAAGCTGAGCAAATCCCGCCGTTGTTTGAGCAGGTATTGGAAGGGACCAATTGGCTCTGGCGCAACGAGAATACGGTCAAATTTTCGCTCTTATCTTCGGATGCCAAGTTATTGCCGGAGTGGATGGCCGTCTTGTTGGCCTGGAATGTCGAAGTTGGTCTCGATGATGGCGAATCCGTCCCGTTGGCCTCGCTGGAAGGGAACATGCGCGGCGGACTCAACACGCTGAGGGTCCCGTTGGATGTAGCCGGACGCGTCTGGGGAGAGGCTCACGTTGCCCGCACCCCCTCCGACACGCCGATCATTTCCGCTGTGGCCGTTGTTGATCTTGCCGATGGGCAGGTTCAAGCGGCTCGAGTGGCTCTCACCGGCGCGTGGGAAGAACGCGCCCGCTTGGCAGAGTCGATCGACAGCCTGGTCGGCAAGTCACTCGATGAGGAGCAGATTGAAGAAGTCGTCGCCGCTGTTATCGAAAAAGTCGAGCCCCCCGAAGACTTTTTGGGCACGGCCGAATACCGCCGGGCGATGGCAGGCGTTCTCACCCGCCGGGCCTTAACGCAATGCATGCAGACAGGAGCGTAACCATGACTGTGAAGATTGATCTTACGATTAATGGACTTGAAACCACGTTAGACGTTGAAAAAAGTGAAAGTTTATTGGATGCTCTGCGACGCCACGGTTATTACGGCGTCAAGTGTGGCTGCAAAACTGGCGATTGTGGTGTTTGCACCGTCTTGCTCGATGGTGACCCGGTCCATAGCTGCCAGTTATTGGCGTCGAACGCCGAAGGGCACGAGGTTGTCACCATTGAAGGCCTCAGCGAGGGATCTTCTGTGCACCCGATTCAACAGGCGTTTATCGACACAGGCGCGATTCAATGTGGCTTCTGCACCCCCGGCCTGATTCTCAACGCCAAAGCACTGCTAGACCGGAACCCTGCTCCGAGTGAGTCCGAGATTCGCCAAGCATTAGGCGGTGTGTTCTGCCGCTGTACCGGCTATGTCCGCGGCGTGGAAGCGGTTCAACGTGCCGCCGCGATCCTGCGGGGCGAACAAGTCCCCCCGATCGACATTCCCGGTTTTGACATCCCCGACAGCGGTGAAATCCACCCTCTGCCCGAGGAATATTATCGCCGCGATGGCGATCGCAATCCGCTGCCTCCGCTGGTCTACACGCCCGAATCGATGCCAACGTTGGACGTGGTTGGCAAACCCAAAGACAAGATCGACGCCGTCAAGCTGTCCAAAGGTAGGCCCGTTTTCGCCGGTGATTTCAAGAAGCCGGGCATGCTCTACGGCGAATTGTTGACCAGTCCGCACGCCCACGCTCGCATCAAAAGCATCGATGCCAGCAAGGCCAGGGAACTTCCCGGTGTCCACGCTGTTTTGACTCACGAAGACCTCCCCCGAATCAAATATGCTTCCGGGGGGCAATCCTATCCCCAGCCGCATCCCTATGATCAAGTTTCTTTGGACAACAAAGTCCGCCATGAGGGGGATCGGGTCGCCGTTGTGGCCGCCGAAACCCCTGCCCTGGCTAAAAAAGCGCTTGGCCTGATCGACGTGGAGTATGACGTGCTCCCCGCGGTGCTCGATTTTGAAAAAGCAATGGATGAAGGCGCGCCCGTGATTCACGATGAGCCTGACACCGAAGGGATTCACGACGCCGAACATAACGTTGTTCACCACATCGAAGCTGAAGTTGGCGACGTCGATGCTGCCTTTGCCGAGGCCGAGCACGTTTTCGAGGGCGAATACCGCACCCCCAAGCAGCACCAGGCCCATCTGGAGCCGCATGTTTGTGTCACCTATTGGGATGACGATGATCGTCTGGTCATCCGCAGCAGCACCCAGGTGCCCTATCACATCCGCCGGATGGTGGCGCCCTTGATCGATTTGCCGGTCAAGCGCATCCGGGTGATCAAGCCGCGCATCGGCGGCGGATTTGGCAACAAACAGGAGATGATCCTCGAGGATCTCTGTGCCCATCTGACCCTCAAGACCGGGCGGCCTGTTTACATGGAGTTGAGCCGCAAGCAAGAGTTCACCACCACCCGCAGCCGCCATGCTACGTATATGCGTTACAAGATTGGCGTCACTGACGAGAAAGTTGTCGCCGCGGAGCTGTATCTGCTCGGCGATACCGGTGCCTATGGCGCTCACGCTTTGACCGTCCAGATGGTCGGCGGTTTCAAGGGGCTGACTCTCTACAACCCGCCCAATGCTCGTTTCCTCTGTGATGTTGTCTACACCAACCGGCCCACCGCGGGCGCCTTCCGCGGCTATGGCTCGATGCAGTGCCAGTATGGCGTCGAAGTGATCATGGCTGAGATCGCCGATCAGCTTGACATCGATGTGGTCGAGTTCAAGCGCAAAAATTGGCTTAAGCTGGGCGAACCGATGCACATGGCGACGGAGTTGGGCGAAGGTCGTGAAGGTTTTGAGCAGGCCCTGGAGAGTTCCGGCTTGGAAGAATGTGTCAATATTGGCCTGGAAGCGACCGATTTTTACGCCAAACGTGAGCAATACAAGAACCAGACCGGGCCCATTCGCCGCGGGGTTGGCATGGCCGTGGTCATGCACGGCAGTTCCATCGCCGGACTGGATATGGCCGCCGCTACCCTTAAAATGAACGATGACGGCTCGTTCAACTTGCTGATTGGCGCTACCGACATCGGCACCGGCTCGGATACCATTCTGGCTCAGATCGCCGCCGAGGTGCTCGGCATCCC
Source organism: uncultured Anaerolineales bacterium (assembly GCA_964644835.1). GTDB lineage: Bacteria > Chloroflexota > Anaerolineae > Anaerolineales > UBA11858 > JAYELX01. The sequence goes on along the minus strand of CAZXXW010000081.1, from coordinate 1,432 downwards.
CGTAGATGATCTCATCGTTTACTCCTCCGATACCGATTTCACCCCTTTCGACAAGGGCGCTTACGCCAGCAGCACCACCTATCTCAGCGGTGGTGCCGTCAAGAAAGCGGCCCGCAAGATCCGTGACCAGATCTTCGATCACGCTGCCACGATGTGGGAGATGGAAGAGCCCGATGGCTTCGAGTTGAGAGACCGGAAGGTCTTTGCACCCGATGGCCGTTCGCTCACCCTCCGGGAAGTGGCGCTGAGCAGCTTGCACCAACTCGATCAACACCAGATTATGGCCACGGCTTCGCACATGACCTTCAAGAGTCCGCCGCCGACCGCGGCTCAGTTCGTCGAGATCGCCGTGGACACCGAGACCGGCCAGATCGACGTCGAGCGCTTGCTCATGGTCGTCGATTGTGGCCGGGTGATCAACCCCCTCACCGCCGCCGGGCAGGTCGAGGGCGGCATGGCTCAAGCGCTGGGCTTTGCCCTCAGCGAGAACATGGAGTTCGACGAAGATGGCCATCAGATCAACGCCCGCTTGGGCCCCTATCGCGTTTACATGGCCGACGAGATGCCTGTCATGGATGTTATCTTCGTCCAGACCGATGAGCCCAACGGTCCCTTCGGGGCCAAATCAGTCGGCGAGATTGGCATTGACGGCGTCGGCCCTGCCATGGTCAGCGCGGTGCATAATGCCACCGGCACCTGGATTCGCGAATTGCCACTCTATCCTGAACGTGTCTGGCGCGCGTTGAACGAAGCATAAACTCATCCAACGTTATACCAGTTGGTTAACCAAGAAGTGCGTTGCTCCACGCAACGCACTTCCTTATTTAAGCTGGATCTTTCTTCTTGATTTCCTATCTTACGCGATCGTCGATGGTCTCCTGACCCCGACGATAAATTTGACCGATAGTCTCTGGCCTTCAGCTTATCCTTTGCGCAGCCAGCGCACGCTGTTGGAGCGGCACGCCGGGCAGGTGCGCTCCACCTTGGCGCTGAACGTTCCCTCCCACTCGTTACCGCAGCGCAGACAGACGAATCCGGCTTCCTGGCCTTCATCTCTCGGGCGGGGGTTGCGCGGGCTGGGCACCCGGGCATCTTTGACTGCAGCTTGAGCTTGCTTGATTTCTTCCGCTGTGACGCTGTGACGCTTTTCTTCCGCCGCCTGCATGATCGTCTGCCAGCGAGCGCCTTCGGCTGCCGAACACCATTCCAGCAGCAAGCGGTCTGGGCGGATTCCTGCTTTTTCAAGCCCGTCCCAGAGCCCGTCCATCCGCCGCGTCGTGCTCCGGTTGGCGTCGATGTAGTGGCAGTCGACGTAGTGGCAGCCCGAGACGAGTACCACCGGCGCGCCCTTGCGAAAAGCGTGCCAGACGAAGGCGGGGTTGACCCGCCCGGAACACATCGTCCGGATGATGTTGGCATGTGGGGGGTAGGC
>CAZXXW010000080.1:13289-16161 GCA_964644835.1 uncultured Anaerolineales bacterium | reverse complement strand
GGGCGGGCGAATGCCCGTTGACCTCCACGCTCTGATCTGCTATTCTAAAGCCAGCACCCTTTTCCCATTCAGTCATTTAGTCCCCGGGAGGAAGTTAGCCATGATCGAACCAATTATTGATGTTTCCCACTGGCAAGGAGAAATCAAGGCCAGCAAAATGCTCAGCGCCGGAACGTTGGGCATGTATATCAAATCCGGTGGCGCCAACAAGTACAACGGTGTCAATTACACCGACCCCCGCTTTCGAGAGAACGCCCAGAAATTCAGCCAGCAGATTCCCTGCGGATATTATTTCTTTTTCTATCCCCACATTGACGGCGTCACACAGGCGCAATATTTTTGCAAATTGCTCACCTCGGTGGAGTGGAGCCTACCCCCCGCCGTCGATGTGGAAGCCAATCCCCAGCACGTCAGCCAGGGTCGCTTTCAGCGCGAGTTGAAACAATTCGTCGATGTCGTTGAGGCCAAATTCAACCTCAAGCCTGTGATCTATACCCGCGGCTGGTTCTGGAATGATAACGTCGGCCAGCCAGCCTGGGCCAAGGAGCACAAGCTTTGGATCGCCCGCTATGGCGAATCGCTCCAGCACCCCTGGGCCAATAATCCCAACTCGAAGCTGCGGCCGCGGCCGTGGACAGATTTTTGGATGTGGCAATACAGCGCCGACGGCAACCTGCGGGGAGAAGAGTTTGGCGCAACGGGCTCCAAGTCGATTGACATCAACAGGGTCAATATGACCAAGGAAGAATTCTACGACTTTGCTAATTGGCCCGAGGGCGAGCAACCCGCACCGCCACCGGAAGAAGAACCGACACCCCCTCCAGAGGAAGAACCCGGCGAAGATGAAGAAGCCCCGGAATCGAGGTATCCCCACAAGGGCTTCCTGCGAAGAGGCTACACCGCCCTGCGGCTGCGCTCGCGGCCGACCACACACCAAAACAACACCATTGGCTCCATCAGGCGGGGTTACAATTTCACCGTCTACAAAGAGATTCAACTCGAAGATGACCTCTGGTGGCTGATTGAACTCCCCGACAAAACCGTGGGCTGGGGAGCACGGCGGTACCAAGGGGTCAACTATCTCGAGCCCGTGATCTAACTTTCACCAGTTTAACCACAACAACGCGCTCTCCGCTTGGAGAGCGCGTTGTTTTTTAGCCTTTGTTATTGCAGGTGAAGCACAACCCGGCCATCAGACCAGAGGTCTTCAAGGGCGTAATAATCGCGTTGTTGGGGAGAGAAGAGATGCAAAACGACATTGCCATAATCGGCCAAGATCCAACCCGCCTGAGGGTCCCCCTCTACCCGAGGCTTGACGCCATATTCTTCTTTGACGGCGGCAAATGCGGCCTCGGCAAGGGCATCGATCATCCGGGGGCTTGTGCCCGAACAGATCACAAAATAATCGGCCAGCAGGGTAATCTCTCGAATCTCTATGACCAAGATATCTTCCCCCTTCTTTTCTTCTAAAGCATCAACTAACGTGTGTGCAAGTGCTAATGTATCCAATGACACCTCATTTCAATCAGATTAACCTTCGTAAGAGCGTTCAGGCATGTCACTCCGAGGGAGCCTGCGACCGAAGAGTCTCCCAGCATCAAAAAAGGAGATTCTTCGCCGCTAGAAAAGCGTCAGCGGCTTGCGAAGCATGCCTCCGGCAAGAATGACCACCCGTGAACGCTTACTAGCCTTCTAACTCTGCGCTGAAGAGCCGGTGGTAGACCGCGCCGCCTGGTTGCAAATCGCTGCGATATAAATGCACCGCCTGGACCCGGGCGACTCCCAAATAGCCGACGTTGGCCTCGTTGAGCGTATCCCCGATCACCCGCACCTCGGCCGGAGAAGCGTTGCGAGATACCCTTCCGACAGTGATGTGGGGAGAAAAATCGCGCCGGTCGGGGGGATAGCCAACCCGGGCAGTCTGTTTGTCGATGCCGCGTTGCAGCGATTCAAGCTCCGGCGGGGATTCGACCCCGATCCAAATCACCCGCGGCTGGCGCACCTTGGGGAAAGCGCCTAACCCGCCCAGGCTGATCGCAAAAGGCTGGCGGTCAACAGCTTCGCCCCTGAGAATATCTTGGAGCACGTAGACATTGTTCTCCGATACATCTCCAAGAAACTTGAGCGTCAAATGCATCTTTTCGGGTGCCACCCAACGTACCGGAACCTTCCCCATCTCGGTGCGCAACTGATCGCAGATTTCTGCCAGGCGCGCTTTCAAATCCGGTGGTAAATCAACGGCGATAAAAGCTCGAATAACAGACATTTCAGCTTCCTTCTTTCTATCGCATCCAGATCAAAGCCATCTGCAAGAAAAGCCAATCGTAAAGCTATTGCTACGATAGCCATCCCCCAACGTAGAACCGATATACGATAGAAACCCAGGGTGACAAACGAAAAATCGATTATTTCTTCTCGGCCGCATCGATCGTTTTTTGGACCGCTTGACTGAACTCTTGATAGGTTACAGGTTTGGTCAGATACGCCGAAGCTCCGGCATCTAAACCAGCCTGAATATCCGAAGGTAAACTCTTGGCCGAGGCAACAACAACGGGAATATCGACCATTTCGGGATCTTGCCGCATCTTACGGAGAACATCCAACCCCGACAAATCGGGCATCATCACATCCAATACAACGGCATCAGGTTTGTGCTCTCCGATCAACTCCATCGCGGCAGCGCCTCCGTAGCACTTAAACACCTGATAGCCGCTCAAGCGCATCATTTCGGCAAACATCTCGGCGGTATCTGGCTCGTCCTCAACAACAACAACCTTCTTTAGCGGTTCTGCCATAACGGTTTGCGCTCCTCAAACCCGGTCTGCAAGAGATTGGTGGAACCCCAAAGAGTTCCAAATCATCCTAATTGTAC
>CAZXXW010000080.1:8356-13279 GCA_964644835.1 uncultured Anaerolineales bacterium | reverse complement strand
CTGAAAATAGCACAAGATCGAACAAATTGCAAGTGACAAGAAACCCTCAGGGGCTTTCTTGGAGCAATTTTTGATAGTCAGCAGGCGTATCGACATCGAAAAAGAGCCACTCATCATCCCAGGGGACCCAGGCGACATCATATTTCGAGAACAAAACCCGCCCGCCAACATCGCCGCGGAGGGTGGACAAATCGTCGAACGTGCGTCGATGCCACAAGACCGGATTGGCCCGCCGGCCGTGGACGCGCGGGGCGACAATATCCGCCGCGGTAGCGGCATGCTTCGCTTTCAACTTGACGAGTAACTCGCCCGGAACCTGAGGCTGGTCGGCCAACAGAATCAGGGCACCCGTTTCCGAGGGAGGTACCGCCGCCACCCCCACCCGGACAGAACTGCTCTGACCCTGGCGCCAATCGGGGTTGTGGACAATTGAGACGGGCAAATCGACCAACGCGGCCCTCAAGGCGACAATCTGCTGCCCGCCAACAACGATCACAGAAGAAAGCCCCGCCTTCAACGCTTTCTCGGCGACGTGCAGGACCAGCGGTTTTCCCTCCCAGAGCAAGAGCTGCTTGGGCTCCCCAAAGCGAGATGCTCCCCCTGCGGCGAGCACGATCCCGGCAACTGAGACTGGAGCGTTTTGGGCAAACATCAAAGTTATTCGCTAAATTTTTCTACCTGGTAGGTGAACACGTCGAACGGTTTGCGTTGCCACAGATCAGGCGAAGCGCCCATTTTCTGGCACAGGTGGCTGAGAAACTCTTCCGGTGTGGTCAACTTGTCCCAAACCTGGGGCAGAAACGTCGCCCGTCTAAAACCGTCCTTCAAGACAAGGCCGTCTTCGCCGGGATTCAATTTTGAGACGAGATCATCCGGGCCTTGATACTGGAGCGGCTGGGGCGTGGTCAGATAAGAAATCTCAACGGTAATCTCGGAGAGCTCTTCCGGTTGAACGGCGGGAAAACGGAAATCCTTCAAAGCGGCATCAACGGCATGCTGCTGGACATCAACAGCGAGCGGCTGGCGCGCTTCCAGAGAGCCAATGCAGCCGCGCAACTTACCCGCTTTGGTCAGGGTAACAAAGGAAGCCCCATCGGTGCGCAAACGCGGCGGCAAGGCTTCTAGGTCGAGGGGAGGCGCCGGCTCTCCGCGCACGCTGAATTCCAGGGCCTGACGGGCCAGCTTCAAGAGAGTTTGTCTTTCTTCAGGGCGTAGATACGCTTCAGTCATAAAGTCTCCTACATTCATTCTCATATGGCATAATGGCATAGAAACAGGAAAAGCCTTGCCATGGTGACATCTTTTGGGTACTATCAAAAGTATACAATAAATCGGGTCTCCTATGCAAAAATCAGACAGCAGGGCTTCCGGCGGCGATTCCGCCGTCGCCAAAATGATCAAATCAGTTTCTACCGTTGTTGCCGTTGCGATCATCGCGGCAACACTTTTCACCGCGGCGACACCGGGAAGCTTGTTCTCGGGAGAATTATCCGCCCAGCTTGCCGAAGCGTTACGCGCCCAGGAGCAAATCCAGGCCGATTGGCCCACCGCGACACCGCGCCCCAAGCCACCGATCGGCATCGTGGTGGGGCACTGGGGAGACAATGATGACCCAGGCGCCATCTGCCCGGACGGCCTCACCGAAGTGAGCATCAATCAGGAGGTTGCTACTCTGGTGCAAAAAGACCTCGATGCCGAGGGCTTCGAGGTCAATCTGCTTCAGGAATTTGACCCGCTGTTGAACGGTTACCACGCCCTTGCCCTGGTGTCGATTCACGCCGATTCGTGCCAATACATCAACGACCAGGCAACCGGTTTCAAGGTGGCTGCCTCAATGTATAATCCCCGCCCCGAGCGGACTGCCCGGCTGGAAGCCTGCCTGATCAACCGTTATGCCCGGGTAACAGGTCTGCCGGAACACGCCGGGATCACCGAGGATATGTCCAGTTATCATGCCTTCGACGAAATCGGCGCGGATACACCCGCCGTGATTATCGAGACGGGCTTCATGAATCTCGACCGCCAAATTCTGACCCAGAACAGCGACCTGGTCGCTCACGGGATTGCCGACGGGATTTTGTGTTACATCCGCAATGAAAGCGTCTCAGCCGAACCTAGCGCCGATGAACCCTAACTGGGAGCAGTCTAACGAGGCCCTGCGCCAGGCCAAGCTGGCCCTGCAACAGGGAGATCGAAGTACAGCGCGCCGGTTGGCAACCCATGCCGCGACCCTGACGCCGGAGCGGGAGGAGCCCTGGCTGATGTTGGCCGCGCTGGCTTCACCCCGGGCCAGTCTCGCGTATCTCGAAGAGGCCCTGGAGATCAACCCGCAGAGCGAATTGGCCCGCCGGGGAATGCACTGGGCGATTCAACGTTGGCGGAGCCAAGCGAAAACACCGAAACCATCTCAAGAAATCATTCCCGAGCATATTCCCGTTTCAGCGATGACGCGCACCCGACCGGCGCTGCTGCCCTGGGTCTTGATCCTCCTCGTCGCCATCGTGGCGGTTTTCTTCTGGCTGTGGCAACCGCCGACATCCCTGGCATTGACATCTTCTGAATCAAGCCACGGGTTCCAGATTGTCGCCGACAAGGCTACCCGAACATTCACGCCGACCCCAACGTTCACCCCAACAGCAACCTTCACGCCAACCCCCACGGCGACCAACACGCTCACACCGACCCCCACGTTTACACCCACCTCGACGCCCACAGAGACAGCCACACCCCCACCTACCGAGACGCCCAAACCCACCAAGAAGAAGCCCGAGCCAACCGAGACCAATCCACCGAATGTCGCCATCCCTCCCGGGGTTGCCGCGGACGAGCGCTGGATCGATATCGATCTCTCCGAGCAGCGTTTGTATTCCTACAAGGGAGGCAAGCTGGTCAAATCGTTCGTCGTCTCCACGGGCACCTGGCAGCATCCCACGGTGACAGGCCAATACCGCGTTTACGCAATGTACCGCTACAGCACGATGGCGGGGCCGGGCTATTATCTTCCCGATGTGCCCTACGCGATGTATTTCTACAAAGGCTACAGCATCCACGGGACCTATTGGCACAATAATTTCGGTGTCCCAATGAGTCACGGATGCGTGAACATGGTCACAGCCGATGCCGGATGGCTATACGAAAGGTCATCTATCGGCACGGTGGTCAACGTACGCCCGTGAAAAAGCGCAATAGGGTTGCCTTCTAGGGCACTTATTGGCATAATCATAAGGGAAGATCAAGTTGACCAGAACAAGTCGGCCTGACAAGTTGGCGTTTTGCCTAAAAACCAGAGGAGATAGACAATGCACACGGCATTCCGGCACAATCAATATTTGCTCAAACGGAAGGTTTTAGCCCTGACCGGCCAGTTTCGCATCTTCAACCCGGCGGGGAATCTGGTGCTCTTCAGCAAGCAAAAGATGTTCAAGCTCAAAGAGGACATTCGCGCCTACGCTGATGAAAGCATGTCACACGAGTTGCTCTTGATTCGAGCACGCCAGGTGATCGATTTCTCGGCCGCCTACGACGTCATCGACAGCACGACGGGGACCAAGGTCGGCGCTTTGCGGCGCAAAGGATTCCGCTCAATGGCTCGCGACGAGTGGGAAGTGCTCAATATCAACGACCAGGTGATCGGTATGCTCCATGAAGACAGTCTGGGACGAGCGCTGCTGCGCCGCTTCTTGCTTGGCTCGCTTTTGCCCCAAGATTATGACCTGCTGATGAACGGCCAGAGGGTGGCCGATTTCAGCCAGCGCTTCCACCTATTTGGCTATCACCTCGATATAGACTTCAGCATGGACCCCGCCAACCAACTTGATCGCCGCATCGGCATCGCGGCTGCGATCCTGCTGGGCACCATCGAGGGGAAACAAAGCAGCTAAGGACAAATGCCTAAACAACCTCTTTTCGAAGGATTAATCGTCGATGAAAACGACAACCCGGTCGAAACCGCCTACGTGGGCGGTGAGCCCTGCTATGTCGTCAACGATGCCGGATTCCGGCGCCACATCCCTTCCGAAGATGTTGATCGCCAAGTTTTAGAGAAAATGAGCGAGATGATCGCTGGCCACGAGGATTTGCTCAGTGAGCAAGCCGCAAAAATGCTGGGCCAAGATGATATTTTCACAAAGGCGATGATCGAAAATCAACTCAAACAAATGGAGCAGCAATTCGACCGCATCCTGGAGGCCGGTATCCCCGAGGAGAGCCGCGCCTACATGGGTATGACCGGGTTCCGCATTCGCATCAATGTACACGGCGATGTGATCGAAATCAACCAGCCCGGAACAATCGAACCGGATGAGTAACAAGACGCGCTCAAGCGCGTAAACCAAAACAAGACTACACACGTTATGACTTCTTTGATTATCAACGTCAATAAAGCAAATTTCGAGTACGAAGTTATCGAATATTCTATGGACACGCCCGTCCTGGTCGATTTTTGGGCCGAATGGTGCGTGCCTTGCAAAACGCTCGACCCGATCCTGGTGGACTTGGTCACCCAGGGGGATGGTTCCTTTCGCCTTGCCAGGCTGAACGTCGACGAAAACCCCGACTTGACCCTGCGCTTCAACGTGACCACAGTTCCGGCGGTGAAAGCGTTTCGCGAAGGTTCGATCGTAGCCGAGTTCAGCGGGTTGAAGCCCAGGGAGTATATCGCCAAGTTTCTCCGCCTCGTCGTGCCCAGCACCGCCGATATCCAACTCGACAAGGGCGACAGCATGCTCCAAAACCGCGCCTGGCAAGAAGCATCCCAGGCCTACCAATCGGTGTTGGAAGAACGGCCCCAACATCCCCGTGCCCTCTTGGGCTACGCCAAGGCGCTCCTGGCCCAGGGGCGGGGCGAAGAAGCAGCCAAACTTCTAAATACCATCCCCCCGAGCCATGAATACACCGCCGCCGAGCAACTACTGCCGCTGGCAA
>CAZXXW010000080.1:0-8346 GCA_964644835.1 uncultured Anaerolineales bacterium | reverse complement strand
TGGCAAAAGCGCTTACCGAAGCGGCCTCACAACTGGGGGAAGAGCTATCATCCATCGAGGCAACCTACCGGCGCAGCCTCCGCCTGATCCGGCTGGGCAACTTGCCCGCGGCGATCGACGGTCTGTTGGAAGTTCTGCGCCAGGATAAACACTATCGCGATGATGCTGCCCGCAAGATCGTCCTCGCCCTATTTGAGATTTTAGGGCGAGACAATCCAAGCACGCAACAATACCAAAAAGAACTCGCTTCGATTCTCTTTTAGCTGGGGGCGCGTTCTCACTCCCCAGGGTAGCAGTCGCATCCCAAAACTGGAGACTTATGAAAGCAACCAAATATTCTTTTCTCGCTGTGATCAGTCTCATCCTTCTGAGCAGCGTTGCCTGCAGCCTGATCTCGGCGTTTCCCTCCCTGCGGACTGAAACCCCGGCGGAACCAGCGGACCCAACCGAGCAGACGAACATGCCCACCGAGGACATCGTCAAAGGCGAACCCAGCCCGGAGCCAACCGAAAGCGACGCAATCGTACCAACCCCACCAGATGAGGGCGCTTGCGCCAACGTACTCTACCCGCTGATCCCCGGCTACCAATGGGTGTACGAGGTCAGTTGGGAGGATGAAACCACCCAAATCGGCGTTTCGGTCAGCGAGGTGACCGAAAATGAGGCCAAAGTGAACGCCGTCTACCTGGGTTCAGGCGTCACCAGCGAGGCGACGATCACCTGCCAGGACGGCGCGATTCTCGGTTTCCCCACCATTTTATTGGGCTTTTTGTTTGGAGATGTCGAAGGAAACATCGACATCGAACACCAAGACGGCGTTTTCATGCCCGCTCACCAAACGTTCGAGAATAACGATTGGAATTACGACTGGGTCAGCGAATACAAGGCCTCAGGGGTCATCGAAGCGGAAATCGACGGCGACCAGGTCACCGGGCGGATGGATGAAAGTCCCCTTTCCATTTCCTGGAGCACATTGGAAGAAGGTGAAGACAGCTTTGCATTTGATCCTATTACGGTCAAAGCGGGGGAATACCCCGAGGCCGTCAAACTGCGCCACGAGACCCGGCTAGATTTCAGCGCAGAATTGGAAGAAGGCGGGATGTCAACCTCCCTTTCTGCTGCTATCATCACCCAGAGCAATTCCTGGTTCCAACCCAACGTGGGCTTGCTCAAACAAGAAATCGAACAGGCCAGCGCCAAAGTGTATGGGATCAGTTTTCCGATTGCAGTGGACACCACCATCGAATTGGTCGAATTTCGAATCGAAGAATGAACCAGGCCTTGACACACTAAACCTGGCCGCTCAAACGGCCAAGTGACCCAAGCCACCCAGCGGGACGAATTTCCTTGCAATAATTTCAGCTTGGACGGCGTTTCTTAGCTCTCTTGTTTCAATCATCGCAGAGATATGTTAAAATAATGGTACTGCGTTCAAGGAAACGATAGCCGCGTTAAGGCTGTTTGCTTGCGCTTTTATTTGTACACACTAGCAAAAGTGTCATTTACTTACCCCCTATGAGCGGGGAGGATAGTCCTATGACAAAAGTCCCCTTAAGAGCCTATCTTAGCGACATCGAAGCAGCTATCGAAGAAAACCAATTCGAGGAAGCTATCGCCCATTGTCGCCACATCCTCCAAACCTTTCCCAAGCATATCGAGACGTACCGGTTGCTTGGCAAAGCCTATCTCGAAACAGATCAGCTTGGCAATGCGGCTGACATCTTCCAACGCGTTCTCTCCGCCGTGCCGGATGATTTCATCTCCCATGTCGGCATGAGCATCGTACGTGAAGATGAAGGCAATCTCGATACGGCGCTTTGGCATATGCAACGCGCCTTCGATGTCCAGCCATACAACGCCGCCATCCAGAGCGAAATTCGAAGGCTGTATAACAAACGCGACCGGATAGAACCGCCCAAGGTCCGGCTGACGCGAGGGGCACTGGCCCGCCTGTATAACAAGGGCGGCAATTACCAACAAGCGATCGCAGAACTCAACGAGGCAATCAAGGGGGGCGAAGAGCGCCCCGATCTGATGGTCATCCTCGCCGAGGCCTATGACAAAAACGGCGACAAGATCAAAGCGATGGAAGTTTGCAACAAACTGATTCGCGAGCTGCCTTACTGCATGGTGGCCAATCGCATCTTGGCCCAACTCCTCGAGGGGACAGACCGAGAAAACGATAGAAAAACCTGCCAGAAACGCCTGGCCGCACTCGATCCCTACGAGGCGCATACCTCGCCCAGGGCGCCCACCGCTGCAGATGTCCCCGACCAGGCCGTCAGGGTTGAGCAAATGGAATGGGGCCAGGGCGTGGATCGTTTCCCCGCAGAGGAGCAACCCGAATGGGGCGCCTCGCTGGAAGCCGAACTGGGAATCTCGGACTCAGGGGAAGAGGAACTCCCCGATTGGGCCATCCCCCGTTCCCAATCCGAAGAGTTCGGTCCCGCTGCCGAAGAACCCTTCTCGGAAGAGGACGAAGAAGAGATTCCCGACTGGATGCGAGAAGCAGGTTGGGAACCCGCCAGTGGCGAGGCCCAAGAACCACCAGCCTACGCTTTCGACGAAGAAGAGGGTGAGGCAGATGTCGGAGACGCCGTCGAAGCGGAAATTCCCGACTGGATGAAAACGATGGCCCCCTCCGAAGAAAGCGGTGACCAAAGCGAAGAAGAACTCGACGAACTCGAATCGATCTTCTCCGGCCAATCGGCGGGGGAAGAAGACGAAATCCCCGATTGGCTGCAGGAAGAGAGAGCAGAGCAGCGGGACGCAGCAGCAACAGAAGAGAAAATCCCCGACTGGTTGCAAGAGATGGACGCCGAGGTCAGCCCTCAAGCAGAAACCGAACCCGAAGCGCAGCCCGAGCCTTCCGCGGACGAACTGGCTGCCGAACTCGAAGACGAAGAACTTCCCGACTGGCTGCGCGATATGGACGTCGAAGTAGAACCACAAGCGGAAGCCAAGCCCGAACCTGAGCCCGAGCCACCGGCACCTGAACCGACAGCCGAAGCCGAGGAAGGTGAAATTCCCGATTGGCTGCGCGACATGGAAGCCGAAGCTCCTCCCCAGGCAGAAGCCGAGCCCGAGCCTGAACCGGAACCACCCACACCCGAACCTACCGCCGACACCGAGGAAGGTGAAATTCCTGATTGGCTGCGCGACATGGAAGCCGAAGCTCCTCCCCAGGCAGAAGCCGAGCCCGAGCCTGAACCGGAACCACCCACACCCGAACCTACCGCCGACACCGAGGAAGGTGAAATTCCTGATTGGCTGCGCGACATGGAACCCGAATCCGCTCCCAAAGCAGAAGCCGAGCCCGAGCCTGAACCGGAACCACCCGCACCCGAACCTACCGCCAACACCGAGGAAGGTGAAATTCCTGATTGGCTGCGCGACATGGAACCCGAATCCGCTCCCAAAGCAGAAGCCGAGCCCGAGCCTGAACCGGAACCACCCGCACCCGAACCTACCGCCAACACCGAGGAAGGTGAAATTCCCGATTGGCTAAGCGAGATGGAAGGCGAAGCAGAACCACAAGCGGAAGCTGAAGCCAAGCCCGAGTCTGAGCCCGCTGATGTAGCAGACGAAGAGGAACTCCCCGATTGGATCAATCAGATGGCCGCGGCTGCACCAGAGACCGAAACACAACCGACATCCGAAGCTACCGAGGCGGAAGAAGAGTTACCCGCATGGCTGGATGAACTCGAGGGCGAAGCAATGCCCGATGAAACGCAAGGTGAGCCAGAACCGAGCTCTCCGGAACCCCCAGTAAAGCAAGCAGAGACAGAAGAGGATTTTCCCGAGTGGCTTGCACAACCGGAAGACGCCGAAGCAAGTTTGGAGGCAGTCTCCCCAGAACCCGAAGAAGAGGGTGATTTCCCCGCCTGGATCAGTGAACCGGAAGAAAGCGAAGAAGAGATGAGCAAAGAACCGACCGCCGAACAACCCCAAGAAAAGCCAGAAGAAGCGCCACAACCCGACTTTGAAGACGCGGAGGCCGCGATGGCCTGGCTCGAAGGGCTGGCCGCTAAACAAGGCGTCTCCGAAGAAGAATTACTCAGCAGCCCGGAAGAACGCGGTGAATCCCCGCCCGAATGGGTCCAAGCTGCGCCAGCAGAGACTGCCGAAGAAGGCATCGCTGAAGAAGAGCCCACCGAAGCCGAGAAAGCGGAAGAGCCCGAAGAAGCTCCAACGACAATCAGCGAGGAAGAAATTCCAAAAGCTGAAGAAGTCGAAGAATTGGAAGAAGTCGAGGAAACACCCGAATGGCTGCGCGACCTGGAGCCCGAACCAGAGGCAGAGGCAACTTCAGCGGGAGAAACCGCCGAGGCGAAACTTGAAGCCGAGGATGAAGAACTCCCTGCGTGGCTGCTGGATCTAGAAGAACCCGAAGCTGCTGAAGAAGAGCCCAGCGTGGCAGAAAAGCCCGAAGCAGCAGAAACAGTCGAAACAGCGCCGCCCTCTTTCGAGGAAGTCGACCGCAGCGAAGAGCAAGAAACGATCCCCCTGGATCAATTCGACGATGCGGACGAAGCGATGGCCTGGCTGGAGGGATTGGCTGCAAAACAGGGCGTCTCCGAGGAAGAATTGCTCAGCAGCCCGGAAGAGCGCGCTGAAACGCCTCCTAAATGGGTTCAAGAAGCCCCCAAGGAAGCTGAGGAGGCACCGGCAAAAACCGACAAGGAAAAATTTGAGGCCCCAAAAGCTGAAGAAGGCGAAGAAGTTAAAGAGGGTGAAGAAATCGAGGAAATGCCCACTTGGCTGCGCGACCCGGAGGCCGAACCCAAAGCAGAAGCAACTTCAGCGGGAGAAACCGCCGAAGCGAAGTTCGAAACCGAGGAGGAAGAACTCCCAGCGTGGCTGCACGACTTAGAAGAAGCTGAAGCGGCCGAAGAAGATGTCGAGGAACCACCAGAAGCCCCCGAAACAATAGCTGAGCCCGAAATGGCCGCAGCCGAAGAGGCCGAAGATGAAGAGGAAGAATTGCCCTCATGGCTCCGTGATCTGGAAGCGGAGGCAGATGAGGAAGAAATCCCCTGGCAACCCGAAAAGGCCACCGAAGTTCCCGACGAAGCTCCGGAAAGAGAGGATGAGGAATATGTCTGGCAACCACCCACAGAACCGGTCGAAGAAGATGAAGAGATCGAAGAGGTGGAAGAGGCCAAAGCGGTGGAAGAAATCGAGCCCGTGGAATTGAACACAGCTTCCCTGGCAGACTTGGAGAAAATTCCAGGGATCGGCTTCCGGCTAGCCCAGCACATCATCAACTACCGACAAGAAAGCGGCCCTTACGAAACGATCAAAGACCTGCTCAGCGTCTCCACGATCAGCCCCGACATTTTGAAACAAATCAGCGACCACATCATCGTTGAAGCGCCCCAGCCAGAAGAAGCACCGGCCGAGCCGCAAATCGAGCCCGAAGACGAATACCATGCCAAACAACTCCAAGCCCAGGCTCACCTGAAAGAAGGCAACATCAATGAGGCGATGGAACTTTATGATCAGTTGATCAAAAAGAGCAAGCGGATCAAAGAAATCATCGAGGATATCAACCAGGCCAGCTACCAGCATCCGGTTAATGCCAACATCCTCCAGACCTTAGGCGACGCTTACATGCGCGATGATCAACTCCAGGAGGCCCTGGACACGTACTCCAAAGCAGAGAATTTACTGCGCTAAGACTTTTTATCTGGTAAAATCGCATATCGAAAATTAGCAGCAACCTTGCGAGAGGTACATCCTTTTGCAAGGTTGCATTTTGTATCCGCCTGGAGGCCATAATGGAAAAAACTCTCGTTCTCGTCAAACCCGACGCCGTTCAACGCGGCTTGATCGGCGAAGTAACCAGCCGGTTGGAGCGCCGCGGACTGCGCCTGGTAGCAGCTAAATTCATGCAGGTAAGCCAGGAATTGGCCGAAACGCACTACGCCATCCATAAGGGAAAACCCTTTTATGAACCGCTGATCAATTACATTACCTCCGCGCCGGTGATGGCCATGGTCTGGGAAGGGCCCAACGGTATCGCCGCCGTGCGCCAAACGATGGGAGCAACCCGCCCAACCGAAGCAGCTCCCGGCTCCGTGAGGCACGATTTCGGCTTGGAAGTGGGCCGCAACCTGACCCACGCCTCGGACTCGATTGAAAACGGCGAAAAAGAAGTCGCCCTCTGGTTTGAACCCGAAGAGTTGGTCTCGTGGGAACGAGCCATTGATCCCTGGGTGTTCGAGTAACGGAATCCCCGTCACGATGCCCCCTCCAAACGGGCATGACCATCACCAATAGATCAAGCTGCATGGTCAGAACCAACCTGGAGGGGGTTCGTGTTTCCCGTTTGGTTCCTTGCCATCTCTGCCCCCTTCGCAATTCTTCCCCCGACGCGGTAAAATAACGTCACTATGTCAAATATTATCGTTGGAATACACTTTCAAAAAGCCGGAAAAGTCTACCACTTCAGTGCCGATGAGTATCCCGACCTGGAAGTTGACGATTTTGTGATTGTCGAGACCAGCCGGGGGCAGCAATTGGGTCAAATCGTCGACATCCCCGAGAATCCCCGCGAGCCGAAACACGGCTCTTGGAAGCCGGTTTTACGCAAAGCGACGGGACGAGACCTGGTTTTGCGCCAGGTCTGGGAGCAAAAAGAAGAGGAAGCGATTGAGCTTTGCCGCGAGAAGGCGAAAGAACTGAATATCAAAGATGTCAAAATCGTTTCGGCCGAGTTCACCCTGGATGGCGGGCGCCTGACCTTCTTATATACCCACGAAGGCAAAAAGGACCGCACCAACAAACTGCGCAAGGCGATGAAGAAACACTACAGCGTGAAGGTCAGCATGCACAAAATTGGCCCTCGCGATGCTGCCAAGATCATCGGCGGGATGGGAGCATGCGGGATGGAAATCCGCTGTTGCACATCCTTCATGACCCAGTTTTCCCCCATCTCGATCAAGATGGCCAAATCGCAGGGCGTTTCGCTGGCCCCCTCGGAAATCACCGGGATGTGCGGGCGGCTGCGTTGCTGTCTGCAACACGAACATGATTTCTACGTTGAGGCGCACAAGCACATGCCCAAGCGCAAAAAACGCGTCTCCACGCCGATGGGCGAAGGCAAGGTGATCAAATCTAATCCGATCAAAGATACCGTTCTGGTCAGTCTTGAAAATCGCCTGACCAAAGAATTCCCTTGTGAAGACGTCGAACCAAGCAATAAAAAGAAGTAATCGAGGCATCTAATGAAAAATCTCTTAGCGGAAGCCCAGGAATTATTCTCCTACACCCGCGATCTGCGCCGTGATTTTCACCGCCACCCCGAACTGGGGCTGCAAGAACACCGTACCGCAGGCATCGTCGCCGATGAATTGAAAAAACTCGATCTGGACGTGGAAACGGGGATCGGAGAAACAGGCGTCGTCGCCCTGCTGGAAGGGGCAAAGCCCGGCCCGGTGGTGCTGATGCGCGTCGACATGGACGCGTTACCGATGGAAGAGGAATCCGACGCCGAGTATGCCTCCGAGAATCCCGGCGTGATGCACGCCTGCGGGCATGACGGCCATGTTGCCATCGGCCTGACCGTTGCAAAGATGCTCCACGCCCACCGGGACGAACTGGCCGGCACGGTCAAGCTGGTCTTCCAACCGGCGGAGGAAGGCGAGGGCGGTGCCGAAAAGATGGTTCAAGATGGGGTCTTGGAAAATCCCCGTCCCGATTATTCGCTTTCGCTCCATGTTTGGAATGACCAGCCCTTAGGCTGGTTTGGAATCACCCAAGGGCCGATCATGGCTTCGGCTGGGGCCTTCACTATCAAAGTCAAAGGGAAAGGCGGTCACGGTGCGGTGCCCGACAAAGCCGTCGATCCTATCTTCGCTTCGGCCCAAATCATCACCGCGCTGCAAAGCATTGTCTCCCGGAACACGCCCCCGCTGGATTCGGCGGTGGTGAGCGTGTGCAGCGTCCACGGCGGGACGGCCTTCAACATCATCCCCCCAGAAGTCAAGCTCCAGGGCACCATCCGGACGTTCAAGCCGGAGATTCGCGCCATGGTCGTCGAGCGTTTGCACCAAATCACAACGCAAACAGCCCAGGCGTTGGGCTGTGAGGTCGAGATCAACCACGAGGACATTACCCCGGCGGTGATCAACGATCCCGATCTGGCCGAAAAGATCGCCAATCTTGCCGAGGAGATGTTCCCTGAGGGTACAATTTCGCTTGATTCGCAAACCATGGGTGCCGAGGATATGGCCTTTATGATGGAAGATTTTCCTTCCTGCTACTTCCTGATCGGCTCAGCAAACACCGAAAAAGGGCTCGATGCCCCCCATCACCACCCGCGCTTCGATTTCGACGAGCAAG
>CAZXXW010000079.1:0-16343 GCA_964644835.1 uncultured Anaerolineales bacterium | reverse complement strand
CTGAAGACAAACGTACTCGCTCAAAAGCGCGCAAAGAAGAAGGTATTCAGGTCTGCGTCGACTTGATCAACGAATTAAGAAACATCGAGGGTGTCGCCGGAGTCCACATCATGGCGATCGAGTGGGAAGAGGTCGTCAAGCCGATCGCAGAAGGGGCCGGTTTGTACCCTCGGCCAGTGGTCGAAGAAAAAGTTGCCGCCTAGCAACTCGCCACGGAGCAAGTTCCACTACCCTACAAGACGAAACTGGAGAACGTAATGGAAGAACAAGAAAGCACAACTACGATCACGATAAAAGGAGACCTGGCCAAAAGGGTCAAAAAAGAAATCGGCCAAAATGTGTATTTATGCTACCAATGCGTCAAGTGCACCAGCGGTTGTCCTGTGGCCGAGTTTTTCGATTGGCAGCCCAACCAGATTATGCGCGCCCTGCAACTAGGGCAAGAAGACATCGCCTTGAAGGCCAATACCCCATGGCTATGCGCAGCCTGTCAGACCTGCACAACCCGCTGCCCGCAAGGGCTGGACATCAACGCGATCATGGAGTTCTTGACTCGTGAGGCTATCGAGCGCGGAATCAAGCCGCCTGTTCCCGAGGTGAACGCGTTCAATCGCGCTTTCATGCGCGAGGTGCGCATCTGGGGGCGCAGCTACGAGCCAGGGCTGATGGCCGAAATGGGCATCCAAGACCCTTTATCAATGGTCGAAGACATTGATCTCTATTTCAACATGCTCAAAAAGCGTAAGGTCAGCTTCTTCCCCAAACCGGCGCGTATGCCCAGCGTCCGCAAGATCAAGCCGATCGAAGGCGCCGAAAAAGCGATCGCCTATTATCCAGGCTGCTCGCTGGAATCAACGGCAGCGGAATTCAACACCTCGACAGAGGCCGCCTGTGAAGCCCTGGGCCTTGAATTGATCGAACCACCCGGCTGGGTTTGCTGCGGCAGTTCAGCTGCTCACAAAGCCGACCCTGAAGCTGCTCTCCGGCTGCCGATGGAAAATCTAGCCTATTTCGAAAAGAGCGGCTTCAAGGAAGTAACCATGCCCTGCGCCGCCTGCTTCAATCGCCACAAGGCCGCTCAATACGAGATTCGCCATCATCAAGATCACAAAGAGGCAATGGATGAAGCCCTTGGATACGATTATCAGGACAGCGTCCATATCAGCACGTTGATCGAGGCGATCAACAATCATATCGGGCCCGACCGTGTCGCCGAGAAAGTCGTCAATAGCTTAGAAAATCTCAATGTGGTTAGCTACTATGGTTGTCTGTTGACCCGCCCCCCCGATGTGACCGAGTCTCAACATCCGGAAAATCCTACCGATATGGACGAGTTGATGGCCGCTCTAGGGGCTCAGGTACACGATTGGTCTTACAAAACGACCTGCTGTGGCGCAGCCCACTCGCTCACCCGCCCCGACATTGTCCTCGAATTGAGTGGAAATCTCATCAAACATGCAACGGAAGCAGGCGCCGATGCGATTGTCGTCGCTTGTCCACTCTGCCACATGAACCTCGACGCCCGCCAAATCCAAATGGACCTGGAAGAACAGGTGCCAATCATCTACTTTACCCAATTGATCGCGCTGGCTTTGGGTCTATCAAAGAAAGCTGCATCTCTGAACAAGAATATTATCGATCCACGACCACTTTTACGAGAAAAGGGCATCATCTCTCCGGATTAGCGAAAGAAAAAGGAGCTTTCACCATGATGACCGCTGCTCCTCCATTTCCAGAAAAGATTGACCCTGTTATCTATCTCGATCACACGCTTGATACAACCTGGTGTGCCATCTGTGATCGTTTCGATGTCGTCGCAGAAATACCCGAGATACGATTGCTCTTCTGCAAAGCTGAGATTAACAATCCGTTTCAGGCCGCCGAAAGAGTGCTCGTCAACATGATCACAGAAGCGATCGAGCACGTGGGACGTTTCTCTCCCTGGTATACTCAACCGGCGCGCAAGTACGGAATCGTCTCCGTCCGTGATCAAGAGACAAATTGCCGTCAATGGATCTTATCCCATGAAGCCCTGGAAACCTGGCAACATGAATTGGGCCATCTGCGTTCGGCAATCGAAAGAAACACCGGCCTGATTCAAGCCAGCCTGCTCTTGGATCAATTGAGCCTCGAAGAGCTAAGCGATGGCTCTCAAATTACAGCGAAGTGTGGGTGCTGCCCGCCTAAAATCATCCGCATCAAGAGAGAAATCTTAGAAAAAACAACCATCACGTGTGAGAGCTGCCAATATATTTTCACGCCTACATAAGTAACTATTAACCTACCTATCTCGAAAAAGCGCCCTCCTCACCCCTGGGCGTTTTTTTACACCTCCGATCACACCCCAAACGATTACCGACATTCATCTTAAAATGCTCTTACATTTTTCCTCTGGTTTTCATGTAGAATTACACTGTTCGCTTGGATTGACACAGCGATAACATCTGATATACTACAGATATATTACCAAAAATATTTTCGATCCCTCACTACATGTAGTACGCAAATTTGCGTATACCTCTAAAAAGGAGCCCGCTTCTCATGTCCCTATTCTCTCCACGTAGATACCAGAAACCGTTCAAGCCAATGCGCAGGAAAGAGGAAGATAACCTCTTGATGGATCTTTTCACCTTCGGCGAAAAGCAACTCAAAGGTCTCTTATTCAGTTGCCGGATGTGCGGCAATTGTATTTTACAAGAAACTGCTTTAGTATGCCCAATGACGTGCCCTAAGGGCCTCCGCAATGGCCTCTGCGGCGGCGCGACCCCAGAATCCTGCGAAGTTGACCCCACCCGTCCCTGCACGTGGTACATGATCTACGAGCGTGCCGAAAAGTTGGGCCGCTTGGATACCTTATTGGAAATCAACGCCCCGCTCGATGGCGACCGTGTGGGACGCGAAACCTGGATTGACCTATTCCAATCCTTCCGAGAATTCGAGGATAGCCCCAAACTAAAGGATTTCTTCTCCAACCGAGAGAAATTCAATGAAAATTGGGACAGCGCTTTCCGCTCTGTGCGGCAACCGGATTGGTGGCAAGGCGATAGCGAATACCATCCCCCCGCCTATGACAAACCAGTCACCCTCTTGGAAGCGAACTTAGAATCGGGGCAATTCACCTGCACCGCTGAGATCGCCCCGCCCTTGAGCGTTTCACCACATGTGATCAGCAAGAAAGTCGGCTGGCTGAACGATTACGTCGCCGCCGCCAATTTCACCGATAACGCATCGGCATCTGCCCGGATGGGCAGCCTGGCGTCGAGCAAAATCTGCCTCGAGGCTGGTTTGGAACCGGTGATGCAGTTACAGGCCCGTGACCGCTCCCGCGTCGTGATCGAATCCGACGCGCTCGGTGCGGCGGGACTAGGTATCAAGAATATTCTCTGCCTGACCGGCGACCACCACCGTTTTGGCCCCGCCCCGATGACGAAGCCCGCTCAGTTCGACCTCGACTCTATCCAGATGCTTTGGATGCTCCGCCGAATGCGCGACGAAGGCATTTACATTGATGGCCGCCCGGTCAAGAATCGCCCTGAATTCTACCTGGGTGCCGCGGCTTCCCCCTTCGGCGTTCCGCCAAAATACGAATCCATCCGAGTTGAAAAGAAAGTCAATGCCGGAGCCCAATTCATCCAGACTCAGCCGGTCTTCGACTACGATCGCTTCGTCGAATGGCTCGAGGCCCTGGATAAGCGCAACTTGCTCGACAAAGTTCACGTCATGGCCGGAATCACCCCGATGAAGAGCGCCCGTGCCGCCCACTTCATGGCCGGTGACGTTCCCGGTGTGTTCATCCCCGACGAGTTAGTCAAGCGGATGGATCAGGCTGGCGACAAAGAAAGCCAACAAGAAGAGGGCGTTGCCATTGCTCTCGAATTGATCGAGAAGCTCAAGAACACTCCCGGCGTCAGCGGCCTGCACATTATGGCCATCCATTGGGAGAGTATCGTTCCTCGCTTAATGGACGAGGCCGGATTGCCCAAACCGCAAATCAAAAGTCTCGACGAAGTTGAGAAAGAAACTGCGGCAGCTTAATCCCTAAGCAAAATAATCGAAAAGGTCCAGGAATGTATCCTGGACCTTTTTTTTATTTCAGGGCAGCGAATCCGTAACGGCATTGCTCATTTAGGGTTATCACCTTTGCAACGGCAAGTAGTTCGTGTACAATCTTAAAGCGTTGCAAAATCCATCTACAAAATGATTCAATCCTAATGGAGGACCTTGTTATGAATGAACAAATTACCAATGACGATAAGCTGTGGGCCGCGCTAGGCTACCCTATTCCGATCGTAGCGATTCTCGCCCTGTTGATGGAAGAGAAGAAAGATCGGCCTTTCGTTAAGTTCCATGCCGTGCAATCAATCGTTTTCAACGTGGCCATCTGGGTTATCATCATCATCCTCAGCGCAGTAACCCTGGGAATCGGCGCCGTGTGTGCTCCAATTGTTTGGTTGGTGACACTCTGGCCCGCTTTTGATTCTTACAATGGCAACCATACAGAAATCCCCCTGATCACAGACTTCATCAAAAACCAAGGCTGGGCCTAACCCCAACCCCTACTAATGATACAACCCCGTTTTCGCCGCCAGATCGCCGAAAACGGGGTTTTTATCTTTCTAGAGAAGCTAACACAACACTGCGCTTTTTCAAATATACTCCCAATATACCAGGCTTGACTTTTGAACTAACCCAGCCTAAAATCTGGCTACATACAAAATAGCGAACGCAAGGAAGAGACTCCCGGTGAGCACCGAAGGGGCAAACCCGATTCGCAAACAAAAAATGGGTGAAACTCTCAGGTAAAAGGACCTTGCGTTTTCTTTACTCTCTGGAAAGTCGCAATAGCGACACCGAAGGGGCAAGTCTAGCACTTGGCGTCAAAAACGTTGGCCACCGTCAAGGCAGGAAGAATCTCTCAGGTTCACGACAGAGCACATGCGACTTTCTTGGCGCGTGTGCTTTTTTACACTAGTATCCATTTATCCATATCACGAGGAGCTAAAAAATGAACTTCCCCAAAGATTTAAAGTATACCGAAAATGACGAATGGGTTCGCGTCGATGGCGATGTCGGCACGGTCGGGATTACCGACTTTGCCCAAGACCAGCTTTCAGACGTTGTCTTTGTCGAATATCTGGTATTTGAAGGCGATGTCGTCGACAAGGGTGATCCCTGCACAACGGTCGAATCCGTCAAAGCTGCCGCCGATGTGTATACGCCTGTCAGCGGCGAAATCGTCGCCGTCAACGAAGATTTAGCCGATTCACCGGAGATGGTCAACAGCGATCCATACGGCGAAGCGTGGATGTTCAAGGTCAAACTTGATGATCCCTCGGAATTGGACGACTTGCTCAATGCCGAAGAAGCCGAAAATATGGAGCGCGACCACTAGACCAGCAAGGAGCTATAATGTTCTTACCCCACACCGACGCCGATCGAGATGCCATGCTCCAGGCCATTGGCTTGGAGCGCGTTGAGGATTTTTTCCACTGCATCTCAGGCGCTCGTCTTTTCCCAGAACTGGAACTCCCCAAGGGCATGACCGAAATGGAAGCATTGGCCGAGCTCAACCATATTGCCAGTGCTAACGAAACGACCGACGATTTGATTTCGTTCCTTGGGGCCGGAGCTTACAACCATTACAGCCCTACTGTGGTTGACTCCCTCCTGCGCCGTGGTGAGTTTTACACGGCTTACACCCCCTACCAACCGGAAATCTCCCAGGGAACCCTACAAGCGATTTTCGAGTATCAAAGCCTGATCGTCGCCCTGACGGGCATGGAGGTCTCTAACGCTTCCCATTACGATGGCGGCACCGCGGTTGCCGAGGCCGTCACCATGGCCTACAACGTCTTCCGAGGCAGGCGTAAGAAGGTCATCCTCTCCCCCAGCCTGCATCCCCAATACCGAGAGACAACCCAAACTTATACTGACGAATTGGGCATCGAACTCGCCGGTAGTGAGGTATCGGTAAACGATGAACCTGAAGGGCTCATCTCGCTACTCGATGACAATACCGCTCTGGTTGTGGTGCAATACCCCGATTTCTTCGGGCGTATCCAGGACTTTGAGCAATTGATCAAAGCGGCTCACGAAGCCAAAGCACTTGTAGCCGTACACGCCAATCCGATGGCGCTTGGCTTGCTGAAGCCACCGGGCGAGTTTGGTGCCGATATTGTTACCGGAGAAGGCCAACCCCTGGGCATTCCACTCTCGTATGGTGGACCTTACCTGGGCATCTTCGCTACGCGGATGAAATACGTTCGCAAAATGGCCGGACGTTTGGCTGGCGAAACGGTCGATGACCGCGGTCAACGCGGCTATGTACTCACCCTGAGCACACGCGAGCAGCATATCCGCCGCGAGCGGGCTACCTCGAATATTTGCACCAACCAAGGCCTGCTTGTGCTCGCCGCCACAATTTATATGAGTCTACTGGGCAAAAACGGCTTGAAGCAAGTCGCGGAGCTTAATTATCACAAAGCTCACTTCGCTGCCAAGAAGATCGCCGAGATCCCCGGTTTCGAGCTTGTTTACGAGCAACCTTTCTTCAATGAGTTTGCCGTCCGCTGCCCGAAACCCGCCGCGGAAATCAACCAAGCCCTGCTGCAAAAACACGACATCCTCGCAGGCTACGATCTCGGCCAAGTTGACGAAGGGATGAAAGATCAACTCCTCGTTGCCGTCACCGAGATGAGCAGCCGAGCGGAAATCGAGTATTTTGCCCAATCCTTAGCGGAGGAAATCCATGCCTGAGCCGACTATCTTTGAAATGTCTTCGCCTGGTCGCCAGGGAGCCAAGTTCCCCGAACCAGACGTACCGACCGAATCGATTCCCGAATCTCTCCTTCGAGACAATCTTCCCTTTCCGGAGGTTTCGGAACTGGGTGTTGTCCGACACTTCACCCGTTTATCACAATTGAACCACGGCGTCGATATTGGCTTCTACCCGCTGGGGTCGTGCACGATGAAGTACAACCCCAAGGTCAACGAGGAAGCCTGCCGCCTGCCCGGATTTGCCAAAATTCACCCGCTCCAGCCTATCGAGACCGTCCAGGGTGCGATTGGATTGATGTACGAGTTGCAAGAATGGCTCAAGGGGATCAGCGGATTCGACGCTGTCAGCCTGCAACCCGCTGCTGGCGCGCATGGCGAGTTGACCGGCGTCCTGGTGATGCGAGCATACCACCGCCACAACGGCGAGAAGCAGCGCATCAAGATGCTGATCCCAGACTCGGCCCACGGCACCAACCCGGCCTCCTCAGCGATGAGCGACATGGAGATCGTCGAGTTGCCCTCCGATGAGCGCGGCAATGTCGACATCGAAGCGCTGAAAGCAGAATGCGACGAGACCCTGGCCGGTATCATGATCACCAACCCGAACACGTTGGGGCTCTTTGATGAAAACATCAAAGCAGCTTGTGACGCTGTTCACGAAGCCGGCGGCCTCGTTTACGGTGACGGCGCCAATTTGAACGCAGTGATGGGCGTGTGCTTGCCCGCTGAACTGGGCATCGACGTGATGCACTTCAACCTGCACAAAACCTTCTCGACACCCCACGGCGGCGGCGGCCCCGGATCGGGCCCCGTTGGCGTGACAGAAGAGCTGGCTCCCTTCTTACCCTCGCCTGTTGCCGCGATCATCGAGCCGGGTGAAGAAGGTGAAGCGCCCCTGTTTGGCCTAGTCGAACCCGAGCATACTATCGGGCGGGTGAAAACCTTCCACGGTCACTTTGGTGTCGTCGTGCGGGCGTTCACCTACATGATGATGCTGGGAGGCAAGGGCTTGCGTGACGTCGCAGAACACGCTGTTTTGAATGCCAATTACCTGCAAGCCTTGCTGCGAGATACCTACAAGATCCCCTATGACCGCATCTGCATGCACGAGTTTGTCGCCGAAGGCAAGTGGGAGGATGCCCCCGACATCCACGCTCTGGATATTTCCAAGCGATTGATGGATTTCGGCTTCCACCCGCCGACGAACTACTTCCCCTTGATCGTTTCCGATGCCCTGATGATCGAGCCCACAGAGACGGAAAGCAAAGAAACGCTGGACGCCTTTGTCGATGCACTCAAGCAAATTGCCAAGGAAGCGCGGGAAAATCCCGAACTGCTCCACGAGGCGCCGCACGATACGCCCGTCGGGCGGTTGGATGAAGTCAAAGCAGCCAAGGATTTGATCCTCAGTTGCGGCTTACCGGAAGATTACGGGGCATAATCTCCACCTAGAAAAAACTCGAATTAAATCGATGAACCCCGGCCTGAGCATCAAGCCGGGGTTTTGTCTTCATTACCGGGATCAGCTAGGAGTGAGTCCCATTCCGCCTGATCACGGAAAGAGATGGTAAAATAGCAATCCGGCTTTCGAATCCAAGCAACTATACAATCAATCCAATTATGAAACAAACCCCCAATATTCACATTGTCGAACCCCGTTCCACCATCGAAGTTCACCTGCCGGATAGCCGCGCCCTCTCAGGGCCGCGCGGCACAACGGCAAGGAAGTTCATGGAGGCCATCGTCGACGAGTACGACACACCAATTGTGGGCGCAGTGATCAACGACGAGTTGAGAGAACTGACCTATACGCTCGACTTTGAATCTAGGATCTATCCCGTGACGATGCGCGACGCCGATGGAATGCGCTTTTACCGCCGATCACTGACGTTTTTGCTCGAGACGGCCTTCGATCAACTTTTCCCCCATGCTATTCTTGCCGTCGATCACTCGGTCGCTTCGGGGGGATATTTTTGCCAGGTGTTCAACAGTCCATCCTTGTCGCCAAAGCAAATCCAGGAATTGGAAGATCGGATGAGGGAACTTGTCGAGGCGGACATCCCCTTCGAGAGAGAAAAGGTCCCTCTCAAAGAGGCGATTGCGTATTTCTCCAAAAAAGATTACAAAGATAAAGTTGAACTGCTCAAGCATCGCAAGAAAACGTACCTACAACTCTACCGGTTGGGAGACCATCGTGACTATCATCACGGTTACATGGTGCCCTCGACGGGATACTTGCAATGGTTCAAATTGACCCCACTGGGTGACGGGTTTGTGATGCGCTTCCCCCGACGGCATAAGCCAAAAGAGATTCAACCTCTGCCGGATTATTCCACACTTCTGAAAACCTTTCGACAATACGGCGATTGGCTGCAACGCTTGGGCATCGACAACGTTGGGATGCTCAACAACAAGATCGAGGACAAGCGCATTCGGGAGATCATTCTGGTGGCCGAGGCGCTGCACGAACAGCGTATCGCCGAGGTTGCTGCCCAGATCCACGAACGTTTTGACCAAGTGCGGGTTGTGCTCATCGCCGGGCCATCGTCATCCGGGAAGACGACCTTCGCCAAGCGGCTGGCGATTCAATTGTTGGCCCGGGGCATTTCCCCCTTCCCGCTGGAGATGGACAATTATTTTGTCGATCGCGACAAAACCCCACTGGACGAAAACGGCGAATATGATTTCGAGAACATCAAAGCGGTGAACACAAAACGACTGGATAAAGACCTGCGCAAGCTGATCAACGGAGACAAAGTTCAATTACCGCACTATGACTTTCTACAAGGGAAAAGCATTCCGGGTGAGACTGTCCGCCTGCAACCGGGCCAGATCATCCTGCTGGAGGGAATCCACGGGTTGAATCCCGAGCTTATCCCCAACATTTCCATGGAACAGACTTTTCGGGTGTATGTCTCGGCGCTAACTCAACTGAATCTGGATGGACATAACCGGGTTTCGACGACCGATACACGCCTGCTTCGTCGCATCGTCCGCGATGCGCGGGAACGCGGCTATTCGGCCATGGATACGATTGCCCGCTGGGATTCTGTGCGCCGCGGCGAGAAGCGCTATATCTTCCCCTATCAAGATTACGCCAACACGATGTTCAATTCCGCCCTGGTGTATGAACTCTCGGCATTGAAGCCGTTAGCCGAGCCCCTGCTGAGGCAGGTGCCCTTCGGTACGCCGGAATTCATTGAAGCGAAACGCTTGTTGGCCCTGCTGGAATGGTTCCGCCCCTTGGATGCCAGCATGCTGCCTGACAATTCGCTCATGCGAGAGTTCGTCGGCGGCTCGATCCTGCGCGATTTCAAGATTTGGAAGCGATAAGCGATCAAACCCTTTTCGGAACTTTTCTCTACCGTACATCTGAGAATTAACCACAGATGAACACAGATAAATTGGATGCAGAGATTAAAAAATCAGTATTTATCCTATTCATCTGTGGCAATTTTTCAGTGAAATGAAAGCTGAGACTTCCAATGCAAATGTGCGGTAGAGAATTCGGAACACGGAATTTACGGAGTTGCACGCAAGTTTTGAAGCTTTTTCAAGCCATGCTTTTCCATGTCCTTCCGTGCACTAACCGGAAATCACTCAAACTTAACTTTCCTCATCCGTTTTTTGAGCTTGGTATTCCTCTTCGGTGACAAACTTGCCACCGCTGATTTCACGATCAACCAGATTACGGCGATGATCAAAGGTGAGTTCGACCTCGATAGGCCGATAGCAACGATTGCTGCCGACCACAACGCGGCGGCAGAAATAGGTATCCTCCGTTTGCTTATCGCCATAGCGAACGCTGAGATCATTATGCTTATCGACACGCGCTTTCAGGATTTCGCCACAATGATCACAGCGGACATAATACCAATACTCACGCCCTCCACCGGGTGAAGCGGTTAAAAAAGAGACAATTTTCTTTAGAAAACCCATCAGACTCCTCCATTCGTCCATGTTGTTAGCTGATCAAATTATAACCCAAAGGAGAATTCCACCATGTCGGTCAAAGAGTTCAAACAGCGCCGGGCGAAACAAAAAGAGAAGAAACGCAAGCGGCAGATCATCTTGCTCGGCCTGCTCGTTGCGGCCCTGGCCATTTACGGCATCACTCGTTTCCGCCAACAAAAGCAAAACCAGTTCGCCCTTGGAGAAAATATGATCACAACAGAGTCAGGTTTACAGTACGAGGATCTCGTCAGCGGCAAGGGAGCAGAGGCGCAGCCCGGCGACGAGGTCGAAGTTCACTACACAGGCTGGCTGCGAGACGGCACCAAATTCGACTCCTCCGTAGACCGAGGCCAGCCTTTCGAATTCACTCTGGGAGCGGGCCAGGTCATCCCGGGATGGGACGAAGGCGTCTCGGGGATGAGGGTCGGTGGGGTGCGCCAGTTGGTCGTCCCCCCGGAGCTTGGGTACGGTTCCCAGGGAGCTGGAACCATCATTCCACCCAACGCAACCCTGATTTTCGAGGTTGAGCTGTTAGCGGTCACCCCCTAAGCCCTTTCAAGATTGGCATAAAAAGAACCCGGCTGACATTGGCCAGGTTCTATGATTCTCAAGAGAAAAGATACGGTCAGCCTTCGAGAGCCTGATACAATAACGTGCCAAGTCTGGCAATGCCCATTCGAATCATCTCCGGAGAGGCATTCGAGAAATTCAAACGCATCGTATTTTTGCCCCTCCCATCGGTATAGAAAGGGCTGCCAGGAACGTAGGCAACTTTTTGTTCGATGGCTTTGGGGAGCAATTTCTCGGCATCCAGGCTTTCGGGTAGAATCACCCACAAGAACATGCCTCCTTCAGGTTCTGTCCAGCTAACCCCGGGCGGAAAATGCTTTTCCAGGGCATCCAGCATGACACGAAGACGTTTGCCATAGGTAGCCCGGATGGTTTTTACATGCTCGTTTAGGAAGCCGTCTTTGGACACCTCATAGGCAACCATTTGATTGAAAGTGGATGTGTGCAGGTCGGCTCCTTGCTTGGCCAGCACCAGTTTGCGAACAACCTCTTTAGCAGCGATAGCCCAGGCCAAACGAATACCGGGCGCCAGCAGCTTCGAAAAAGTGCTCAGATAAATCACATTGCCGCGATAGTCCTCCCCATTGCCGTTGCGATACTGATCGTCGACAACGACAACAGGAGGAATATGGTCGCCAACATAACGCAACTGGCCATAAGGGTCATCCTCGACAATCGGGATGCCGTAACGATCGGCAACTTCGACCAATTCCTGGCGGCGCTCAAGCGGCAAGGTTACCCCACTGGGATTTTGAAAGTTCGGCAAGATATAGATGAACTTCGGCGAAGACCTCAGCGCCCCTTCCAGTAAATCCGTGCGCATACCATGCTTATCGGAGGGAACGCTGATATACTCGGCACCATAGGCGTTCCAGGCCTGAAGCGCCCCCATATACGTCGGGGCTTCAACCAGCACCCGATCGCCCGGATTGATGAACAGACGCCCAATCAGGTCAAGGGCCTGTTGCGAACCAGACGTAATCTGGATGTTATCAAGATGGGCACAAATGCCATAGCGTCTGGAGTGTCGTGTAATCATATCGCGCAGCGGTACAAACCCTTCTGTTGTGCCGTATTGCAATGATTTCGGGCCCACTTCGGTCAAGACAACATCGCAAGCTTGCTTGAATTCGTCCACAGGAAACACTTCGGGTGCAGGCAATCCACCTGCAAACGAGATCACATCCGGAGCGCTGGAATACTTCAAAATCTCACGGATGATCGAACTTTGCATCCATTGCGTTCGATACGCATAACGGTGCACCCAAGGGGTCTGCATAGTTCTTTACTCCTTTTCTAAACGATAAGTTTTATCCGGCTGCGGGCAGGATATTGCTATCACCCTCCCACAGAAAAGACCAGAAACAAAAAATGGCCGCCACTCTTCGACGGCCAAACCTCACTGCCTAAGCCTAAGTATGCCTAGGCAAAAATACAGGATAAACATAATCAAACCAAGAAACACAGCGATCAGACTTGCTCGCAATAACAAGAAAGCATTCGTCATTAGCATCTCTTATCCTAAAACTTTCGATCAAAGTCTGGACATTAATCATATTATAAACCAGTCAGCTGTATATTGGGAATATACCACAATGTACACAACATGTGCTAAAATAACAATCGCTCACCGGTAACCCGATCAATAGAAGGAGTGATACGTATGACAACTTCAGATCATCCAAGCGACTATCTCTTCCGGGAAGAACTGGAAGAGATAGCGCCATTTGTACACGACATCATTCAATGGGAAGAAGAACGCCAAGCCCGCAAGCTGATCTTCATCCCCTCTGAATCCTATGCTCCTGCCGCTGTTCGTCAGGCGTTGGGATCGCGCTTTCAGAATATTTACGCCGAGGGCTATCCCCCCACCCGGATGACTCGCGAGCCTGAAAAGCGCCTCCACGACGAGGCCTGGCAGCTGGCCTATTACCGCCGCTATGCCGACCGCCGCTTCTACAAGGGCGTCGAATATGTCGATTTCATCGAAACCCTCGCCCAGCGGCGTTGTGCCCAGGCCTTTGCTCACGATGAGATCAAGCCGGAGCACATTCACGTCAACGTGCAAGCCCTCTCCGGGACGGCTGCCAACCTGGGTGTTTATTGGACCCTGTTGGAGCCGGGCGACACCTTGATGGGCCTGGACCTATATCAGGGCGGGCACCTGTCCCACGGCTCCGAGTTCAACATCTCCGGGCAGCGCTACAAGGTCGTTTCCTACGGTGTCGATCCCAAAACCGAACGCCTTGATTACGACCAGATTCGCGATTTGGCCCTGGAACACCGCCCCAAGATCATCGTGGCCGGATATACCTCCTACCCCTGGGCCCCGGATTGGGAGAAATTCCGCGCCATCGCCGATGAGGTCGGCGCGTATTTGATGGCTGATATCGCTCATGTCGCCGGGATGGCCTCGGCAGGGGCCTACCCCAACCCGGTCGGAATCGCCGATGTCAGCGTCTTCACCACTCACAAGACGATGTGTGGCCCTCGCGGTGCGGCAATCCTGACCACCGACGAAGACATCGCCAACGAAATCGACCTGGCCATCTTCCCCGGCGAACAGGGCGGCCCGCATACGAACAAATTTGCCGCCATGGCCGTGGCTTTCAAGATCGCTCAGACCGAGCAGTTCAAGCAGCTCCAGCATCAAATGGTCAAGAACGCCAAAGCGCTGGCCGACGGCCTGCAAGAACGCGGCCTGCGCCTGGCCTATAACGGAACCAACACCCACCTGCTTCTGCTCGACCTGAAATCCATCGACACGGAAGCAGCGACCCCCACCGGCATCGACGAGCCTCTCTGGGGCGAGCCTGCCGTCCGCATCATGGACATCGCCGGCCTGGTCGCCAACAAGAACACTATCCCTGGCGACGTAGAGACGTCTCTGGCCACGGGAATCAGACTGGGTACCCCCTGGTTGACCCAGCGCGGCTTGAACGAAAAGGATATGGATACGATCGCCGGATTGATTCACCGGCTGCTGACCGAGATGAGGCCCTTCTCGTACAACGGCCTGATCGGCACCTTGCCCCGCGGCAAGGTCGAACTCAGCGTCCTGGAGGAAGTCCGCCGCGGTGTGGACGAATTGGCCGACAAAGCGGGAATCGACTTCCAATACAAAGAAAGCGGCTATCCGCACTACACCTTTCTTGACGAAAAACCGCAAGCCGAAGAGAGTTCGCTGCAAATTTGCGGTTGGCGCGCTCGCCAGCATCTCAACGAAGTTTGTACCGCCAACATCATCCATCTTCAACCCGGCGACACGCTGACCACCTACATGCTTAATCGCGACGGCACCCTGATCGACGAGGTCATCGTCACCCGCCAAGAGCAAGACGAGATCGGCCGCGATCAATATCTGGTCACCCCCACACCGCAAAACGCCGCCACGGTTTGTTCCTGGCTACGCGGCCTGGGCGACGGCTACACCATCTTCGACGACGAAGACATCTATCGCAAGGTGCAGGGCCCTGTGCTGGTCGAAAAGATCGAGGCCCAAACCGGCAACGAGAGCGAAGCAGAAGCAGGCACCCCCGCCGCAGATCTGTATCAAGCTCACCCGGAACGCTTCGACCTGACCAAGCCTTACTTCGTCGGCCAGATTCATCTAAACGAGTTCGCCTCCCAAACCGAAGCAGAGGCCTGGGAATGGCAAGAGCCTGATCTGCCCCTGCTGGAAACACCGCTCCACGACGTGCACATCGAGATGGGGGCAAAGATGGTCCCCTTCGCTGGGTGGGATATGCCCGTCTGGTACTCCTCCGTCAACAAGGAGCACCGCGCCGTGCGCGAAGCCGCGGGCCTTTTCGACGTCGCTCACATGGGCGTCTTCGAAGCAACCGGCCCCAACGCGACCATCTTCCTGGACACGGTTTTCTCCAACTATGTCGCCTGGCTCGAAGATGGCCAATCGATGTACGGGTACTTCCTCAAGCCAGACGGCAGCGTCATCGATGACGGGATTGTCTACCGGATCAACGCCAAGCATTATTACCTGGTCATCAACGCCTCCAATGCCGAGAAAGACTGGGATTGGCTCAACGCGGTCAACGACGGCGAAGTGCTCATCGACATCGAGCGCCCCTGGCTCCAACCCGAAGCCAAAGCGACACTGCGTAATCTGAAAGACCCCAAAGAGGGCGAGCGCCAAAAGGTCGATGTGGCCTTACAAGGCCCCGCCTCGTTGGAGACACTCCAGGCGCTGACCAATGATCCGGCGACCAAGGCCGCTCTGGCCCGTATCCGCCGCACCGACCTGATCGAGTGTGAACTGGCCGGAATCCCTCTGGTGGTGGCCCGCACCGGCTACACTGGCGAATCCTGGGGCTTCGAGATCCTCGTTCACCCCGACCAGCTCGAAGACCTGTGGCGCGCCATCTTGGAGGCCGGCGAACCCCTCGGGGTTGTGCCCGCTGGGCTGGCTTGCCGAGACTCAACCCGGATCGAAGCAGGGCTGCCGCTTTATGGCCACGAGCTGGCCGGAGACTTCGACATCTCCCCCATTGAGGCGGGCTTCCCCGGCTACGTCAAATACCATAAGCCCTTCTTCATCGGACGCAAAGCGCTGCTCAGCCAGGAGAAAGACCGCGAGCGTGAATTGATCCGCTTCCGCGTCGACGACAAGAACGTCCGCCGACCGACGACGGGCGACCCCGTGGTGGATAAGCGCGGCAAACACATCGGCTTTGTGACCAGCTGCTCCATCGACGTGGAGAAGAATCTGGTCGGCCTGGCCATCGTGGAGAAGCGCTACAACGAAGCAGAAACGCCTATCGCCATCTTCCCGCTGCACGGCAAATCGCTGGACGAGGCTCTGCTCAAGCGCAACCGCGTCTCGCTGCCGATCAGCGCCACTGTGCTGACCCGCTTCCCGGTCAAAGGAAAAGCTCAGCCGGCCTGGGCCAAAGGCGGCGACTGAACATCAACCATCTCCAATCAAAAACCCGGTCTCGTTGAGAGACCGGGTTTTTTTGCTTAAAGCCCGCGTAACCGTTCACCCCCCTACGCCCATTGAATGGCTTGCGCCGCCACATCTGGGC
>CAZXXW010000078.1:12377-16380 GCA_964644835.1 uncultured Anaerolineales bacterium | reverse complement strand
ACTTTCAATCGAAATGAAACACATCCAAATTTTTCTGATAAAATATGGGGCCGTTCCTCAAGTCTAAACCATCCACAACCCTTGCCCCATGCGCCTGTTCTTGGAAGTGACCAAACGCTCGTTTCAACGCCATCTCACCTACCGGGCCGCGGCCCTGGAGGGTAAGTTGCTCTACGATGGTGATCTTTCGGCGCTGAAAGCGCGCTTCGGCGGGCAGCGCCGTTTGCGAGTCGAGTTTGCCCAAAAGTACCCGGACCCGTGCATCGACGGCGCCGAAATCATCAAACGAGATGGCCGCTGGATCGCCTACGGCTTCGAGCGCGGCGCGTTGTCGGCATCGACGCTAATCGGGCGTCTCTCCGACCGCTTTCGCCTGCGTGACCTGGAAGTGCTGGAGCCGGAGATCGAGGAGACCATCCGGCGAATTTATGAAGAACGCCTTTTAGACACAAAGACCCCCAAGTTTGACAAACTTGGCATGTCTTCCAAGGCACCGAGCGTGGTACAATTTCAGCGTTTACCGGTAAAACTTTGACGTTACGGAGAGAAACAAGTTCTATGTCTGACCAATTCTACATCCCTGAAAGCGCCATGGTGATCATGGCCCATGCCGATGACGCTGAATTTGCCTGTGCCGGAACCGTCGCCCACTGGACTCGCGCCGGGGCGCGGGTAGCCTATACTATCTGCACCGACGGCGGCGCGGGCATCAACGATGCCGGGATCACCCGGACGGAGGCGTCCAAAATCCGGAAACGTGAGCAATGCGCTGCCGCTGAGATTCTCGGTGTGGAGGAAGTCGTCTTCCTGGACGAGCCGGACGGCTTGCTGGTCAACACGCTGGCACTGCGCAAGAAAATCGTCCGCGAGATTCGTCGTTTTCGGCCCGAGATCGCCATTGTGCTCGACCCTACACCCATCTTTGTTGGGGAGAATTACCTCAATCACCCCGATCACCGCGCCGCCGGGACCGCCGCGTTGGACGCGATCTATCCCGCCGCGGGCAAAGCGATCCTGTACCCCGAATTCGAAGAAGAGAGCATCTACCCCCACAAAGTGCGCAAAGTCTATGTTGCCGGGTGGGATCAAAATGACCTCTTCGTCGACATCAGCGACACGATCGATTTGAAAATCAAAGCGATTCAGGCACACGAGAGCCAAACCAAGAAATGGGTCTGGAACGTGGAAGAACGCTTCAGAGCCCGAGCGGCAGAACTTGGCCAGGGCAAGGAAATGGCTTACGCCGAATCCTTCCGCGTCGTCACCCTGATAGATGACAAGACCTGGGAGGAGACCAAAGGGCGCGTGATCCCGACTTAAAACATTTTCTCTATGATCGCCGAGACTCGGCGATGAATCAGTTTTTCAGCATACTCAAAGATACCAAAGGAAAGGAGATACAAGATGGATTTTTCAGATTTAATCACCGAACGCTACAGCGTGCGCGGCTATTCAGATGAGCCCGTATCCGAAGATGATCTCAACTATATTCTCGAAGCTGCTCGCATGGCCCCAACAGCGGCCAACCGCCAGCCCTTCCAATTGATCGTCATCCACACCAAGGAGCGGGAAGAGGAACTTCGCCGGATCTACGATAAAGATTGGTTCGTCGAGGCCCCGCTGATCATCGTCGCCTGTGGTCTGCCCTCCAAGGCCTGGGTGCGTCATGATAAAGCTAACTTCACCAAGGTGGATGTCGCCATCGTAATGGATCATCTCATCCTGGCAGCAGCAGACCGCGGCCTGGGCACTTGCTGGATTGGCGCTTTCGATCCCGAGGCCGCCCGAGAGATTCTGGAGCTCCCCGACGAGGTCGAGCCTGTCGTGATGACGCCGGTCGGCCACCCGACCACATCGCCCACAAAGAAAAAGCGTAAACCACTCTCCGAGCTGGTTCGCTACGAACGCTGGTAAAGAAATCTGACCCCGAGGGGTTAGCAATCTCTTGGGGTCTTTTTTATGGAAGGATGGGGATCATGGTCCACATTATCACTGATACGACATCTGCTCTCTCCTCCGGAATGGCCGCACGCTACGACATTCCGGTCATTCCGCAGATCATCCACTTTGGGGAAGAGTCATTCCATGAGGGTATCGATATCGACAACCAAGAATTTATGCGCCGGTTGCAAGAGGGGGACGTGCATCCCAAAACGGCCGCCCCGGAACCGGAATTGTTCATCAAGCAATTCGAACGCCTGACCACCGACGGAGAGCCGATCCTGTGCATTCATCCCTCTACCGAGGTCAGCGGGACGGTGCGGTCGGCCACGATTGCGGCCCAGGAATTTCCCGGCGCGGACATCCGGGTCATCAACACCCGCTTGATCGCCAGCCCCTTGGGAACGCTGGTCAAACTGGCCGCCCAATGGGCCGAAGAAGGCCAAGACGCCGATACCATCGAAGCGCTCATCCAAGAGATGGCACCCCGCTGTCACATCTACTTCTTGGTGGCAACCCTGGAATATCTCGCCCGCGGCGGACGGATCGGCGGCGCCTCCGCGCTGGTCGGCAGCGTCTTGCAAATCAAGCCAATTCTCTCCTGGGTGAACGGCAAGGTGGAACCCTTCGAGAAGGAACGGACCATGCGCAGAGCGCTAACTCGCCTGAAAGAAATTGTCTATGCGCAGTTTCCTGCTGAGGAAGAAGGCTATCTCTCGATCTTACATGCCGGCGTGCCCGACCAAGCACAGGCCCTGGCCGATGACCTTTGCGAAATGATCGGCATCGAAGAAGCGACCATCCGGGATATGCCCCCGGCAATCGTCACCCATGCCGGTCCCGGCGTTCTAGGCGCTGCTTTCTTTGCCTAAGCGTCATACTTTCTGAGAAAATCTATCAGGAAACCAGGAAGACAGGAAGAATGTCAAGGCTTCCTGTCTTCCTTATAAACTATATGGAGGCTAAACCATGCATGTGCGCCAGATCGACCTCGCCAATCGCAAGGATGTGCGCAAATTCATCAAGTTTCCCTTTGATCTCTACGCCGATAATCCCTACTGGGTGCCGCCGTTGATCGCGGAGAGACAATTAGCCCTCAACCCGGACGAGCATCCTTTCTACCTGCACTCCGAGGCTGCTTTTTTCCTAGCCGAGCGCGACGGTGAAACCATCGGGCGCATCGCCATCCTCAACAACCGGCGCTACCGGGAGCAAACCGGGAGCCCGACAGGCCTGTTCTACTTCTTCGAAGTGATCGAAGACCTCGAGGTGGCCCGGGCGCTCTTCGAAGCGGGATACGCATGGGCCAGTCAGCGCGGAATCAAGATTCTGCGCGGGCCCAAGGGGTTGGCTCAGGGCGACGGCTTCGGCATGCTCGTGGAGGGATTCGATTACCTCCCCGCGATGGGGATTCCCTATAACCATGCTTATTACCCCCACCTGATGGACGCCTTGGGCTTCGAAAAAGAAAGCGATCTGCGCTCTGGCTACTTTTCTGCCAACGAGCATAAATTCGAACTTCCCGACCGTGTTCACAAGCTAGCCGAGCGGGTTAAAGAGCGCCGCGGCATGCATGTCAAGCGCCTTGAAACCAAAGACGAATTACGCGAATACATCCCAATCGTCCGCCAAGTTTATAACCAAGCCTTTAGCAGCGTGCCCGAATTCGTTCCTATCACCGAGGCAGAAATCGACACCATCGGCGAGCGGATTCTCTCCATCGCTGATCCGCGCTTGCTCAAGTTGATTTTCAAAGGCGATGAATTAATCGGTTTCACCTTTACTTATCCCAACATCGCCAAGGGCCTCCAAAAAGCGGGCGGCCGCTTGTTCCCCTTCGGCTGGTATTATCTTAAGCGCGAATTCAAACGCACCAAGATGTTAGATGCCAACGGAATCGGCATCTTACCCGAGCATCAGGGCGTCGGCGCTACAGCGGTGCTTTTCTCTGAATTAGAGAAAACGATCAAAAACAACGGTTTCACCCATGTCGAAATCGTCCAGATCAACGAGAAGAATCACAAAAGCTTCAACGAAATCGATCACTTGGGGGCGACATGGC
>CAZXXW010000078.1:0-12367 GCA_964644835.1 uncultured Anaerolineales bacterium | reverse complement strand
CAAACGCCATCGTGTTTACAAGCGCGCCTTCGAGCGTTAGATCATCAAATAGGCGAAGGAAGTCCAATGAACGACACCATCCAAACAAGGCAAATAAAACTCTCCTTCTGGACGAAACTTGTCTACGGCTCTGGGGATTGGGGCATGTCCAGCTTTGGCACCTTACGCCAGATCTTCTATGCCATTTTTCTAACCGATGTCGTCGGGATTGATGCCCGTTTGGCCTCGATTGCCGCTTTGATCGGCGTGATCTGGGACGCGATCAACGACCCACTGGTAGGCATCTTGAGTGACCGAGTCACGACGCGTTGGGGAAAGCGGCGTCCATTTTTGTTGCTTTTTGCCGTTCCCTTTGGATTGGGCTTCCTGCTGCTGTGGTGGGCACCACCCTGGGAGAGTCAAGTCGTCTTGATGATTCACATCACCCTGGCCTACATCATCAGCGACACACTCCAAACCCTGGTGACGGTCCCTTTCTTCGCCCTGACCCCGGTGCTTTCCCCCGACTATGATGAACGCACCTCCATTACCGGGTTCCGGATTTTCTTCAATCTGTTCGCATCCCTAGTGGTCGCCGTCGCCGCGCCGATCATCATCGACGTGGGAATCAAAAACGGTCTCACGCCCCGGCAGGGCTATCTGCTCGTCGGCGCCTTGTTTGGAGGGTTGGCCGCGTTACCCTTCTTGGCCATTGGCCTATTCATCCGCGAGCCGGTCGAGGAGGCAGAAATCGACGAACCGATACCCTTCAAAGACATCATCCGCACTGCGTGGGAAAATATCCCTTTCCGCTTCGCCACCGGAATCTACATGCTCAACTGGATCACCTTCGACCTGGTCGCGCTGATGCTGCCCTATTTCATCGTCTATTGGGTCTCCGGGGGCGATTTACTCACTTCTCTCGATATTTTCGGAGAACCGATCGCGATGGAATCGGTCGTCTTCGGCTCTCTGTTGATCGTGGCCGTGGTCGCTGTCCCCCTGTGGACGTGGCTCTCCCGCCGCTTCAGCAAGCGGATTGCCTACATCGTCGGGATGCTCTTCTGGGCCGTTGTCCAGTTTTTAATCATCACCGTTCAGCCGGGACAAACGGCCTATATCGTCATGCTGGCCGTCCTGGCCGGAATCAGCGTTTCGACCGCCCACGTGCTTCCCGACGCGATTTTCCCCGATGTGATCGAGTGGGATGAACTTCGCACCCGCCGACGGCACGAGGGCATCTATTACGGGGCGAAAAACTTCATCCGCAAGTTGACCGGCGCGGTGGCGATTTTCTTCGCCCTTCAAGTGCTGGGCTGGTTTGGCTACCAGAGTCCCCCTGAAACAGCAACCCAATTTCAACAATCGGAGAGGACCATCACGGCGATCCGCCTGTTGACCGGACCGATGGGCGCGCTGCTGTTGTGCAGCGCCATTCTCGTGGCCTGGTTCTACCCCCTGACACGCGAGCGCCACAACCGGATTCGTGAACTCCTGGCTAGACGCCAGAACCGAGACGAACATACAAGTTCGTAGGTAGGCACATAGCCACGCCGCGGGGCAGCGCTCCGCAGCTTACTACAAACAGGTTATCGAATTAACGGATATGCAACTCACAAACCTTGTTGAAGTGATAGCCGTAAATCGTCATGGTAACTGCTAAGGGGAACAACGAAGGCTTTTTCCGCAAGGTCCACAAGAGTAAATCCCAATAATAGCGGCGGTCTTTGTCCTTGATTCCGAGACGATAAATCGAACGGAAAAAGGCCATGATGTGCTGCCAGCTAAGATTCATTTGCAGCTTGGGTGGGTTATAGTTGCCCAAAAAGGTCTTAACGCGCTGATAGTAATACTCAGGCGAATAGATTTGACTCATCATCTGGCGATAGCCTTGGCGTAGCTTGTCCAGGCCCATTTGGGGGATGATGTTGGTGCTACCGTTGACGTTGTCACCCGACCCGCTGCCGAGCAAGCGATTCTCGCGCTTCATCCGTTCGTAAAGCCGAGTACCGGGGATCGCCTGCAACATGCCAATCATGGCGGTGACGATGCCACTCTGCTGGATGAAATCGATCTGGCGCTGGAAAATGGAATTTGTATCGTTATCGAAGCCGACGATGAATCCGCCCTGAACGGCCAAGCCGGCCTGTTGCAAATGGCGGACATCGGCGATTAGATCGCGATCCGCATTTTGCGCCTTGTGACATTCGCTCAGGCTGACTTCATCGGGCGTCTCGATGCCGACAAAGACCTGATGAAAGCCAGCCTCGACCATCAAATGGACAAGCTCGTCGTCATCGGCCAGGTTGATCGAAGCCTCGGTGCTGAAGGTAAAGCCCCGCTTGCCTTTGCGCCAGCGGATCAAGGCCGGCAGCAATATCTCTTTGAGATAGCGCTTGTTGCCGATGAAGTTATCATCGACGAAGAAGACCGAGCCGCGCCAGCCGCTTTGATAAAGGGCATCTAACTCGGTAAGGATCTGTTCGGCGCTCTTGATGCGCGGCCGATGGCCCAACAACGCGGTCACGTTGCAGAAGTCACAATTGTAGGGACAACCGCGGGAAAACTGAATCCCCATCGTGTCGTAGCTCTTGAAATCAAGCAGCGACCACATCGGTGTCGGCGAGTGATGCATGTCGGGATAGTCTTCAGTGGTGTAGATGCGCTTAGGGGTGCCCGCAGCGAGATCTTGCAAGAATTGAGGCAGGGTGATCTCCGCTTCGTTCAAGACGAAGTGATCGACCCCATCAAAGTGATCGTGCTCCAAGGTAAAAAGAGGCCCCCCGGCCACAACGGGGATATCCATCTCGTTGCAACGGGCGATCACCCGTTTGGCTGCATCTCGTTGGACCGTCATCCCGCTAAGAAAAACGTAATCGGCCCAGAGCAGGTCTCGTTGAGAAAGTGATGCGACGTTCAAATCGACGAGGCGCTTCTGCCAGCCGGTAGGCAGCAGGGCGGCAATTGTGAGCAGTCCCAGGGGCGGATGAGTCGCTTTCTTGCGAATAAATTTAAGAGCGTGCTTGAAACTCCAAAAGGTGTCCGGGAATTCTGGATAGACCAACATAATATTCATCGTGTTTCTCCTTTTTTTGACAGATATATTATAAACTCTCAGGAGGAGAGAAGATACAAAAAATCACCCTTCAGATGACTGCAATCAACACATCCATGATCCTCGTCATGCGCTCATAGAAGCGAAAAGAGGGTGTGTATCAATCTGCTTTGTCTATGATAAGATTAAGCAGCGAGAAGATTTATCCGGTTGATTCGATCAGAGACGACATTTATGGAACAAAAAACGATTGAGCCAGGCCTATTGCGCATCTTTCGTTATTTTACCGGCGTGGCGATGCTCTACTTTGCCGTTCTGGTGACCTATACCGCCATTCAAACCGGGGAGGGGAATACAACATCTCAAATTCAGTCCTATCTTAATTTTGGTACCAACCTAATCCTGCTGGGATACTTGTCAATCGGCTGGCTACAACGAAAACTGAAACACTTTTACCTGCCGATCGCTTTGATCGCAGCCACACTTGTGCCTATTTTCAGCAACCTGATTTACCTCACCGACCCCCAGGAGGAAGCTTATTCGATTATCATGCGAAGCTGGCTGCTGTTTCCGATCCTGGTGATTCCCTTGGTGCTGATCGCCTGGCAATATGATTTCCGCCACGTGGTTCTGTTCATCTTGTTCGCTACCGCTGTGGAACTGTTCGAACTCTTTCCCCGTATGGGGCAAGTTGACTTGGTCACCGCGCCGATTCTGGGCGTTCCTTTCATTCGCGCCTTCGCCTTTGGGACGCTGGGGCACATCGTCCACCGCCTGATCGAGACCCAGCGAGCTCAGCGCAAGGAGCTCCTGCGCGCCAATATCAAATTGAGCCAGCACGCCAACACCTTGGAACAACTGGCCACCAGCCGGGAGCGCAACCGCCTGGCCCGTGAGCTGCATGACACCCTGGCCCATACCTTGAGCGGCCTGACCGTCAACCTGGAGGCGATCAAAATCATGCTCGGCCCCGAGCAAGAAGAGATTTGCGCTCGCGTCAACCGGGCCCTGGAAAACACGCGCACCGGCCTGATTGAGACACGCCGCGCCCTCAAAGACCTGCGCATCAAGCAGTTGGAAGAGTTGGGGTTGGGCAACGCCATTCGCAGCCTGGCCAACGACGCGGCGTTGAGAGCCGGGTTCCGCCTCAAGGTGAACATCGATGAAAACTTGGCCAAAATCCCCGCCGATGCCGAGCAAGGCATTTATCGCATCGCCCAGGAGACTCTGGAAAATATCGTCAAGCACGCCGAGGCCGAAAACGTGACCCTGTGTTTGCACAAAAACGAAGAGCACCTTGAGCTAAAAATCAGCGATGATGGCAGGGGGTTCGATACGACATCGGTGGACTTTGAAAACAAGATGGGGCTGAAAGGATTGCGCGAACGCGCCTCCGCCATCAATGGCGATCTAGAAATCTCGTCACATCCGGGCGAAGGAACAAGAGTCCATTTGGTTTTGGAGAATCTCTATGATTAAGGTGTTGATTTGTGACGATCAAGAAATTGTTTGTGAGGGCCTTCAAACCATCTTGAACGCCTATGACGACATCGAGGTGGTCGGCATCGCTCACAACGGGGAAGAGTCCCTCAACCTAATTCCCGAAACTGATCCCGATATCGTCTTGATGGACTTGAAGATGCCGGTGATGAACGGGATCATCGCCACCCGCAACATCCAGCAAAAATATCCCAACATCCACGTTTTGGTGCTGACCACATACCGGGATGACGAATGGGTTTTCGATGCCGTCCGCAGCGGGGCATCCGGCTATCTGCTAAAAGATACGCCGCCCGATGAACTGATCAAGGCAATTCGCGGCACGATTGAAGGCAAATCATACGTGGATCCCGACGTCGCCGGAAAATTGATGGCCAATTATCGCCATTCCCAATCGAGTAAACATTTGCCGACCAATTTTCAGTTCAGTGACCGGGAAGAGGACATCCTTAAACTCCTGGCTAAAGGCTTATCCAACGCCGATATCGCCCAACAACTCTACCTCACCGAGGGCACAGTCCGCAATTACACCAGCGAAATCTTCAAAAAGCTGAACGTATCAGACCGGACCCAGGCTGCCGTGATGGCTTTGCGATATGGCCTAGTGGAATTGGACTGATAAAGTTCAAACAAAGATGCTGTTCCGGCAGGGAGATTCCAGCAAATTTTGAATATTGTCTTGTTGACAGTGGATTCTCGCTTTGCTACAATGAGTTTACGCTGGAATTCCTTTACAACGACAATTCAATAAACACGCAAAAACTGAACCCGGCTTTTCAATTCTCAATGTACCAGTCACTCGGTTCAGAGGGCCTTAGACTACCTATCACCGCAGCCGCCCTTCCGTATTTTACGGGCGGCTGTTGTTTTATCGGTAGATCAAATCCGGTTCAGGACAATCGGTGATTTCGCATACCAGTCTTTAATCAAGACGGAGACTGCTGACAAACATGGATCAGCGAGTGGCCAATCCTGTTTATTGGAATTCAACCTTCGACACGCCCGAAGCCGGCGGTATCGAAGGTATCAGGGGGATTCAATTTAAGCCGGCCTCTTCCCATACGTTTTGCAAACCTATTCCGACCATATCTCTTTCCACAGACGGGCGCGCATCTCTATCCTGCTCAATTTCCTCAGACGATCTTCCGGGTGCCTCATGAACTCAAGCAAAGCGACACAAAAACAAACCTCCTCCCCCCGTGTTGGCGCCGTCATGGTTGTTGGCGGCGGCATCGCCGGGATGCAAGCATCCCTGGACTTGGCCGAACAAGGCTTCAAGGTCTATATGGTCGAAAAAGAATCGGCCATCGGCGGCAAGATGGCGCAGTTGGATAAAACCTTCCCCACCAACGATTGTGCCATGTGCACAATCTCACCAAAGTTGGTGGAAACAGGCAGGCACCCCAACATCGACATCTTGACCAATAGCGAAGTCGTCGACATCGCCGGGCAAGCGGGCAA
This sequence comes from uncultured Anaerolineales bacterium, assembly GCA_964644835.1. Lineage (GTDB taxonomy): Bacteria > Chloroflexota > Anaerolineae > Anaerolineales > UBA11858 > JAYELX01. The sequence goes on along the minus strand of CAZXXW010000078.1, from coordinate 6,372 downwards.
TTTCCACGTCCGCGTCAAGCAGCATCCCCGTTATGTCGATATGGAACGATGTGTGGCCTGCGGTGACTGCATCGAAGTCTGTCCCGTAGAGGTGATCGACACCTTCAACGAGGGCCTGGTGCCGCAACACGCAGTCTACAAGCGGTATCCCCAGGCCGTGCCGAACGCCTTTGCGATCGAGAAGCGCGGCATCGCCCCTTGCCGGGACGCCTGTCCGGCGGGACAACGCGCTCAGGGTTACATCGCCCTGATTCGGGAGGGCCGTTGGGACGATGCCCTGCGGGTGATCAAAATGGATAACCCCTTCCCCGGCATCTGCGGTCGAATCTGCAATCATCGCTGCGAGGACGCCTGCAACCGTGGAGAAGTCGACGAGCCGATCAACATCCGCGCCCTGAAGCGTTTCGTCACCGACAAGGTCTACGCTCGGCCGCGGGAGCCGGTCGAACCGGCAGAGATCAAGCACCCCGACAAGCGCGTCGCCATCATCGGCGCGGGGCCGTGCGGCTTGACCGCAGCGCAGGACATCATCCGGGAGGGCTACCCCGTCTCTGTGTTCGAGGCCATGCCCGTCGCCGGCGGGATGCTCCGCTTGGGCGTGCCCGAATATCGCCTGCCCAACGAGATCATCGAACGCGAGGTCAGCGACATCGTCGATCTGGGCGTGGATTTGCGTCTCAACCACCAAGTCAACGATCTCGATGAAATTTTCAAAGAGGGGTTCGAATCGGTGCTCATCTCGGTAGGAGCCCACGAGGGTATCCGCCTGCCGATCCCCGGCGCCAATCTCGATGGGGTTTTGATCAACACCCATTTCTTGAAAGACGTCCGCCTGGGGAACTACGATGACGACAATGGCGATACCCCACCACTGGGCGAACGTGTCCTGGTATTGGGCGGCGGCAATGTCGCCATCGACTGCGCTCGCAGCGCCATCCGGTTGGGGCGAGAAGTCCATCTTTCCTGCCTGGAATGCGACGAGGAGATGCCCGCCCACGACTGGGAAATCGAAGCGGCCAAAGAAGAAGGCGTTCACATCCACACCAGCCGGACCTTCGAACGGATTCTCAGCGACTCCAACGATCACGTCCGTGGCGTAGAGTGTTCCCATGTGGAATCATTTCATTTCGACGAGAGCGGCCACCTACATCTTGAGAAAGAGCCTGACTCCACCCACGTGCTCGAATGCGACACGGTGATCTTCTCGGTGGGCCAACGGGCTGGTTTGGCCTTCATCCCTGACGATGCCGGGGTCGGCCTGACCGACAAGCAGACCATCGCGATCAACCCGAACACCTTCGCCACCAGCCGACCGGGCGTCTTCGCCGCCGGAGACAGCGTCTCTGGAACGGCTTTTGTCATCGAGGCGGTCGCCAACGGTCACAAAGCAGCCGAATCGATTTTGCGCTATTTACAAGGCAAGCCCCTGGAGCCGGAGCCCGAAGCGGAATTGCCCGTTGTCAACCTGACTCAGGCGGAGATCGAGACGCGCATCGACGAAGGCGAGATCACGCCGCAGCCGCGCATCCCCTTGCCGGAATTACCGGTGGATCAACGAGTGAGCAACTTTGCCGAAGTGGAAGGTGGCTACAATGATGCCAGCGCCCAGGCCGAGGCCGCCCGCTGCCTCTCTTGTGGCGTCTGCTCTGAGTGTTGGTCGTGTGTCTTTGCTTGTGGGCGTGATGCCATCATCCACGACGACACAGAACAGCAACACAACATCAACGTCGGCGCGCTCGTCCTGGCGCCGGGATATCAAATATATAACGCCCATCTCTCGAGGGAATTCGGCCTGGGACGCTATCCCAACGTGATCACCTCGCTGCAATACGAAAGGATGCTCTCGGCCAGCGGGCCGACCGGCGGTCACGCACAGCGCCCCTCGGATGGCGAAAGCCCCAAACGGATCGCTTTCTTGCAGTGCGTGGGCAGCCGTGATCAGAGCCACGATTATTGCTCCTCGGTTTGCTGCATGTACGCGGCCAAGGAAGCGATCATGACAATCGAGCATGCCAGGGCCGAAGCGCGCGACGGCCACGGCGATGGCGACGTCCACTGCCAGGTTTTCTTCATGGATACGCGCGCCTACAGCAAAGGTTACGAAGAATATTATCGCCGTGCCGAGGAAAAATACGGCGTCGAATACACCCGCTGCCGGTTGAGTGAAGTCAAAGAAGCGCCCGATTCGAAGAATTTGATCGTCCGCTATGCTACGCCCTACGGCGAACAAAACGAATTGATTGAAAAAGAATTCGATCTCGTTGTTCTCTCTGTGGGGATGGAAATTTCTGATTCGGTCAAGTCGTTAGGCCAACAACTCGGTATTGAGCTCGATTCCTATGGATTTTGCCACACCACGCTCTTCGACCCACTCCAATCCAGCCGACCAGGCATGTTTGTGGCCGGCCCCTTCCGGGAGCCGAAGGATATTCCCGAAACGGTGATGGAGGCCAGCGGCGCGGCGGCCAACGCGGCCCAATTGCTCGCGCCGGTGCGGCACACTCTCGCCGTGCAGCAAGAACATCCCCCCGAACGGGACGTTAGCGATGAGGAAGCCCGCATCGGTGTATTTGTTTGCCACTGCGGTAGCAACATCGGCGGCTATTTGGATGTCCCCAGCGTGGCCAAATATGCCCAGAGTCTCCATGGCGTGGTTCACGCCGAGGATAATCTCTACACCTGCTCGCAAGACACCATCGCCCACATCATCGAGCAAGTCCAGGAACAGAATTTAAATCGAGTTGTGGTCGCATCCTGCACCCCGATCACCCACGAGCCACTCTTCCAGGACGCCATCCGCCAGGCCGGGCTCAATCCCCACCTTTTCGAAATGGCCAACATCCGCAACCAGTGCTCCTGGGTGCACTCGGATGATTGGGAAACGGCGACCCGAAAAGCGATGTCCCTGGTGACGATGAGCGTCGCTCGAGCAGCAGAACTTGAATCCTTGGCGATTTCCGAGGTGCCTGTGGAACACGCCGCCCTGATCATCGGCGGGGGCGCGGCCGGGATGACGGCGGCGCTCAACCTAGCCAATCAAGGTTTCCCCATTCATCTGATCGAACGAGAGAACGAATTGGGCGGTAATCTGCGCAAATTGGGCTTCTTCGTAGAAGAAAATGGACAGTCGCCAGAAGAATATTTGGCTGCGACCGTCGATAAAATCGAGCAGCATCCCCGGATCACAACCTATCTGAACACAGAACTCGTCGACACGGACGGCTTCAAGGGCAACTTTACCTCCAAACTCGACCAAGGCGGCACCATCCACGAGGTGAAGCATGGCGTCATCATCGTCGCTACGGGCGGAGAAGAGTACAAAGGAAACGAATACGGCTACGGCGACCACGCCCGCATCGTCACCCAGATGGAATTCGAGACCTTGCTCGCATCGCAAGAAGCCTGCCAAAACGAGAGCGAGACCTCCTTGCTGGGCGACTGTATCCCCAACAACATCGCCATGATCTTGTGCGTCGGCCCGGCCGAAAAATATTGCAGCCGGATCTGCTGCACAACGGCGCTGAAGAACGCCCTCAAGATCAAGGAGCTCAACCCTGAAGCCGAGGTGACGATTTTGTACCGCGATATCCGCACCTATGGCTTCAAGGAACGGCTCTACACCGAAGCGCGTCGCGCCGGAGTGCGCTTCATCCACTACGAGTTCGACAAAAAGCCCCGCGTTGACGTCCTACCCACTCGCCGGGATCAATCATCGTTGATTCATGTAGATGTCTGGGAGCCGATCCTGAAACGGGAGATTCGCCTCAACCCAGACCTACTGGTTCTTTCCACCCCGGTTGTTCCCGCTCATGGAACCCGAGAGCTGGCCAGCCAACTGAAGCTATCCACCGACATGGACGGATTCTACCTCGAAGCGCATGTCAAACTCCGCCCGGTAGACTTCTCCGCTGATGGAGTCTTCATGGCCGGGATGGCCCATTATCCCAAATTCCTAGACGAGACTATCGCCCAAGCACAAGCGGCAAGCTCACGAGCTGCCCGGGTTCTGTCCCAGGAAACGATGAAGACCAACGCCCGCGTCGCCCATGTCGATCCCGAAAAGTGCGTTGGCTGTCTCACCTGCGTGCGTCTGTGCCCCTACGATGTGCCCAAGGTGACGATGGACTACGTCGGCGTGGGAGAAATCGTCGGCGCGGCTTACATCGAGCCTGCCGTCTGCCATGGCTGTGGCTCCTGCGCCTCGGAGTGCCCGGCCCAGGCAATTCAATTGCTGCATTACAAGGACATCCAAACCCTGCAAAAACTTGACGCCTTGTTTACGCCCACCCCAACACGCAAAACAATAACCATGGAAGAAAGCAAAACATCAGGATAGGACAAAGAACACTATGACCGAAGACTTCAACCCCGAAATCGTCGCTTTTTGCTGCCACTATTGCGCCTATGCAGCGGCAGACTTGGCCGGATCGATGCGCCTAGAGTATCCCCCCGCCATCAAGGTGATCAAGCTGCCCTGCTCCGGCAAAGTCGATCCCGTGTACATCTTGCGAGCCTTCGAGGACGGCGCCGATGGTGTCCTCGCCGCCGGTTGACTGCCCGGAGACTGTCATTACCTGGAAGGTAATATTCAAGCTCGCAGAAGAATCGAATATACCCGTAAGCTTCTTGAGGAAATTGGCATAGACGGACGGCGCCTGAAGATGATCAACGTATCAGCGGCAATGGGCGGTCAATTTGCCCAATCAGTTGCCGAGATGACGGAAGAAATTAGACAGATGGGGCCAAGCCCTCTTCGCAAGAACAGAAACCCTTAATCAATTGGACTCATATTCCACCAAAGGATCATGAAGTTTTGACATCGGAGGTCACTATGATCATTGCAGAAAGAAAGAAATTAGATGAAATCAGATCACTGATCGGGGATGATGCCGAAAAGGTGCTCGTCGTTGGTTGCGGCACCTGCGTGACGGTGTGCTTTGCAGGCGGCTCACGCGAGGCACAAATCACGGCTTCGTCGCTGCGCATGGCAACCAAGCTCGATGACGAAGATGGCAACGGACTAGAAGTCACCGATGTGACCGTCCAACGCCAGTGCGAATGGGAGTATCTGGACGAGATCGAAGAAGAGATCGAAAAAGCCGATGTCGTTCTTTCGCTGGGCTGTGGCATCGGCGTCCAAGCGATCGTCGAAAACTTCCCAGACAAATGGGTTGTACCGGGCCTGAACACCACTTTCCTGGGTCTGCCCTCCCAGCAAGGGATCTGGGAAGAGCGCTGCGCCGCTTGTGGGGATTGCGTGCTGGGAATCACCGGTGGGATTTGTCCCATCGCCCGCTGCTCAAAATCGCTGCTCAACGGTCCCTGCGGCGGCTCGGAAGATGGGCACTGCGAGATCGATCCGGAGGTTCCCTGCGCTTGGCAACTGATTTATGACCGACTAAGCGACCAAGGAAGGCTCGACATGCTGCTGACCCTCCAGGCACCGAAAAACTGGAGTACATCTCGCGATGGCGGCCCGCGTAAAATCGTGCGAGAAGATCTATTTCTAGAAGAAGAAGCATAGCCACAAAGTGAGGAGAAAGATGACAGCAATCGAAAACAACAACGGCTATCTCGTTGGCTCGAATTTGGAAAAATTGCTCAAAGCGGGGCACTTCGCTGTGACCGGAGAGTTGGGCCCGCCTCAAAGCGCCGATGCGGAAGTGATCCGAGAAAAGGCCGATCTGCTCAAAGGATATGTCGACGGCGTCAATATCACCGATAACCAGACCGCGATTGTGCGCATGTCCAGCATTGGAGCAGGTACGATCGTGGTTCAAGAGGGGCTCGAACCGATCATCCAGATGACCTGCCGGGATCGCAACCGTTTGGCGATTCAGAGCGACTTGCTGGGGGCCTTCGCCCTGGGCATGCGCAACCTGCTCTGCCTGAGCGGCGATCACCAACGCTTCGGCAACCATCCCAACTCAAAGAACGTTTTCGACATCGACTCGCTCCAAATGGTGCGTATGGTCGCCAAGATGCGTGATGACTGCATCTTCCAGTGTGGAGACCAATTTAAAGGCATCGAGCCTCGCTTCTTCGTCGGCGCTGCTTCCGCTCCCTTTGCCGACCCGATCGACTTCCGCCCTTACCGCCTGGCTAAAAAGGTCCAGGCCGGGGCTGATTTCATCCAGACTCAGCTGGTCTATGATGTGCCGGCGTTCGAGGAATTCATGGAGAAGGTCCGACAGCTGGGGCTCCACGAGCAAACCTATATCCTCGCCGGAGTCGGTCCACTGAAGAGCGCAGGCATGGCCCGCTACATGAAGAACAATGTCCCCGGCATCCTCGTCCCGGACGAAATCATCAACCGGATGAAAGCTGTCGATGAACCCTGGGCCGGCAAGGGCAAAGGCGAAATGACCACTG